>JBQDYR010000011.1:0-22694 GCA_052105355.1 Anaerococcus sp. | reverse complement strand
AGTATGGTCAATATGACTAAATATTTCTTTATTTTCCATTTTTATTCCTTTCTTATTAAAAACTCTAAATATTTATTATGTTATTATTATAACATTTGTTCTATTTATTTATATTTTATGATATTTTTTAACTTTGTCAACGTTTTTTTAAATTTTTTTAAATTTTTTATATTACCATTTCTCTGTCTTATATTTTCAACATTTGTTTTTCTTTTCTATACATTTTCGAGCTCTTTTGTTATAATTAGCCTAGTAATAAGAGGAAAACGGTGATAAAACATGTCAAAAAAAGATCAAAGATTAAAAAATCTTATTTCAATTATAAAAAATAATAATGGGGCTTCAATAAAAGAATTATCTCAAAAACTTAATGTTTCAGAGATGACAATAAGAAGAGATATAAAGGTACTAGAAAATAAAAGAATACTTGAAATTTACCATGGTTCAGTTGTTTATAACCCTAACTGTGATAATCCTACACTTAATAAAGTAGATAGTACATATAGTCTTGCTTCTAACTCTGTATTAATGGATGAAGAAAAAAGCCTTATCGGAAAAAAAGCAGCAGAATTTATTTTTGATGATGATATAATAATTATAGATTCAGGTACTACAACTGAAAAACTTTCTCAAAACATAAATGAAACTACTAGATGTACAGCTCTTGTATTCTCATCTAATAACCTTATTAATCTGCTTTATAAAGATAATATAGAACTAATCTTTGCTGGTGGGAAAATGCGAAGAGAATCAGGTATTTTTGTATCATCAGAGGGAATGCAACTTATTGATAGAATGAGAGCTTCAAAAGTTTTTCTATCTGCAGCAGGGATTCATAAAAGTTTGGGATTAACCTGTGCTAACGGTTACGAAACCGAAGTAAAAAAGACCATAATAAAAAACTCTCTTGAGGTTATCCTATTGGCAGATTCATCAAAATTTGATAAGATTCAATCAGATTATTTTTCTGATTTGGATAGTATAGATACTATTATAACTGATAGTGGTATTTCTGATGAGTGGAGAAAAATAATTGAAAATAGAAATATAAAATTAATTATAGCATAAAAAATAGGACCAAATGATAGCTCATTTAGTCCTATTTTTTATATAATTTCTTTTTCTATATAATATTATAATCTTTTTCCTCTGTTAATAAATTTGCTCTTTTGTTGGCCAAGTCTACAATTTCTTTTACAAATCCCATAGAATCCAAAAGTCTTATAGCATTTCTAGTATCTGATGGCCCTTCTTTTAATTTATAATCAAAATCTATATCTCCGTTTTCCTTTACATATTCTCTAAAATGTATATTTTTAACTTCTTCATCAAACATAGTTGTTAACTCTATATCATGGCTTGCTATCATAGCGAGAGCCTGTTTTTCTATCAAGTAATTAATAACACTAGAAGATGCTGAAATTCTTTCTATTGTGTTGGTCCCTTTCAAAATTTCATCTATAAAATAATAAGATTTATGTTTTAAAGAATCATCTACTATTCTTTTTAAAGACTTAATTTCAGCTATAAAATAAGAATCTCCAGAAACTACATCATCCTTTATCGCCATAGATGTGAAGACTCCTGCTTTTTTTATTTTAAATTCTTCTGCATATACAAAGTTTAAGGTTTGTGCTAGGATAGCATTTATAGCTATAGATTTTACATAGGTTGATTTTCCTGATGCATTGGATCCTGTAATAATATTTACTCTTTCTAAGTTCACATAATTTCCGATAGGATTTTTCACTAGAGGATGGTAAACTTCTTTTGCAGATATTTCAAATTCATTAGTAAAAATAGGTTTTTTTGTAGATCCTAAGGCTATTTGATAATTTAAACAAGATATAGCAGCTTCAATCTTTCCTAACTCTATAAATAGATTAAAAACTTCCATATGTTTATTATCTATTAATCTATCTAACTGATTAAAGGCTATTAAAGGAAGCAAAAATACTTTCTTTAACTCCTCTATTGTTGTCAATAATGGATCTTCAGTATCTTCTCTTGCTATAAAATTCATCCAAAAGGAAATCCTTCCTAAAGCTTCTAAATTTGATTTTATTTCTTTTGAGTTTGGAATATTAATTCTAGTAAATTTTTTACTTATCTTTAAAAAGTTTCCCAAATATGCAGAATTTTTAATATCGGCAAGCAAGTACTTAGATTTAAATCGATAGAAGACTATATTAATAAAACTACTAATAAAAAATCCAGAAAATAAATATATTCCTATCCTTGGATAAATTGAAAATATAAGAATAGAAGATATTAGAAAAACTATTGGTAAAAGTCCCATAATATAAATCTTATAATATCTTTTATCAGTTTTTTTTACTCTAGTATCAATATATCTAGGAATCGAAAAATTCGAATTTTTGCCTATGTAGTATAAATTAAATTCAACATCTCTTCTTAACTTTTCATTTTTTTCAAAAAAGTCTTTCAACTTTTGAAATTCTTCAAGATTTCTATTATCTTTTGAATAATTTCTTAACCTATAAAACAAATAATCTTGGCCTATAGAAGAGTATCCTTTATTTATTTGTCTAAAAATTTTAAAAAAATCCAAATCTCCCCAAGTATAAGAATCTATAGTAAAATCTTGAGGATAATATTTTTTCAATATTTCCATCGATTCATTAAGTTCTTTTTCATCTAAATAATCAATAATTTTTGCCTTAGGAAACTTCCCCCATGAATTTTTAATTTGATTTTTTATGTATATTTTTTTCCTAAAGTATGTATATATCGTGACTCCAAAAAAAACTACTAATACAATAGCAAGCTCCATAAATCCTCCATATAAATTTAGTTTCATCGACTGTTAATATATATATATATATTTAATAACTTACTTTAAGTATATTATTTGTCAATCAACAAGAAATAATCATAGAATTGTAAAATATACATTCCTTTAGCAAAAGTATCAGTTTAATACTTCTAGTGCAATTTTTACAAATACTGCTACTGCCTTATAGAAAGTAGATTCATCCAAATCAAATCTCCCATTATGGTTTGGATATACTTGTCCATCTTCATAAATTTTTGGATTTGAAAAAAAGATAAAGGTTGATGGTACTTCTTTTCCAAAATAGGCAAAATCTTCTCCACCCATGGTTGGTCTTTTTAGGTATAGAGTATCTCCAGGAAAGAGCTTTTCTGTTATATTTTTTACTCTTTTTGTAAATTCCGGATCGTTTTCTAAAATCGGATAAAACCTCTTGTAATTAACTTCTGCTTGACCTCCATGTACCTTAGCAATACCACAAGCAACCTCTTCTATTCTTTTTTCTATGATATCTCTTACTTTTTCACTAAAACTCCTAGCTGTCCCTAGCATACTAACCTTATCTGGTATAATATTTTGGCTTGATCCACCTTGGATTTTACAAACTGATATTACTCCATTATCAACTGGTGAAATATCTCTTGAGATAATCCTTTGAAGTGCTGTAATTATCTCTGCTGATATTATAATTGGATCTATTGCTTCATTTGGTCTTGCTCCATGACCACTTTTTCCGTAAACATCAATCTCAAATGTATCCATAGATGCCATCATTTCATTTTTTCTAAATCCGAATGTCCCAATTTTTTGATCAGCAAGCATACCTCCATGCATTCCAATTACAAAATCTACATCAGGATTTATTAGCACTCCCTCTTCTATCATTGGTTTTGCTCCACCTGGAATTTCTTCTCCTGGTTGAAAAATAAATTTTACATTTCCCTTAAATTTATCTTTGTTTTCAGATAAAATTTTTGCTGCAGTTAGAGCTATGGCAGTATGGGAATCGTGACCACAAGCATGCATACAACCTAGATGAGTAGAGCTATATTCCGCACCTGTTTCTTCTACTACTGGTAGTGCATCCATATCAGCTCTTATAGCCAAGCATTTCCCCGGGCTCTTTCCCTCTATATTTGCAACAATTCCATTGCCATTAACATATTCCTTATATTCTATATCAAATTCATCAAGTCTTTTTTTCACATAGGCTACAGTCTTCGGCAAATCTAATCTTAATTCTGGAATCTTGTGTAGATCTCTACGCATTTTTACACATAAATCTTGGTTAGCCCTTGAAATTTCTTTAATATCCATGGATTCTTATATCTCCTCTTTTTATAAATAAATATAAAAATAACTAATAAAATTAATTTTAGTATATACAAATTAAAATATCATGCATGAAAGCCACTGTCAATAACAGGTCTAAGGCATTTCTAATTGGATATTAAAAATTATAAAGCTAGCAATTCTTATAACCTATAACTTCTTTAATATAATTATTCTATCCTAATATTAACTGGATAAACTTTAATGTTTCCTCTAGCCTCAACCTTATACCAATGAGCCTTTTCAAGTTGGATTTTTTCTACCATTCCTGGTGTAAGATATCCAATAGTAAAAGTCTTTCCTGTTTTAACATCAGTAAATATAAGATCTGTATCTTCTTCTGATGAAACTTTAATATTAGAAAAAACTGGAGAAATCTCTGTAGATTTTATATTAGTTCCTTCTTGACTATTTAAGATAAAAGTATGCTTTTTAAGTTGTGTACTATAAAACATATATCCAAATATAAATACCAAAAATAAAATTATTATGTATTTTAATTTTCTATTTTTCATCATAATTTTCCTTTTTTACAATACTACTTATTACATTCATTTTATCATGATTACAAACTTTAATATAAAAAAACTACTGGAAGATTTACTCCCAGTAGCTTTATTTTTTTATTTAAATTCAAACTTACTACTATTATCTAAAGGTTCCCCCTCTACATATTTTTTGTCTATACCAAATAGATATGTCAATACGAAACCTCCAATATAAGCTCCAATTAGTCCTGCAACATAGCCTAACCATCTACTATTATAGATAAGTGGTATTAAAGCTATTCCTGAAGGTCCTATGGCAGTTGCACCAATTTGTCCTATAAGGCCTATTATTGCTCCACCAACTCCTCCACCTAAACAAGCTGTGATAAATGTTCTACCCATTGGAAGAGTTAGAGCATAGATTAATGGTTCTCCTATTCCAAGAATACCTACAGGTAGACCACCTTTTGCGATTGTTGTAAGTTGCTTATTTCTTCTACATTTTACAAGCACTGCTATAGCAGCTCCTACTTGTCCTGCTCCAGCCATTGCAAGAATTGGAAGTAAATATGTTGCACCTTGTTTTTCTATCATGGCTACGTGTATTGGTGTTAATATTTGGTGTAGTCCTAACATTACCATTGGCAAAAAGATTGCACCCAATATAAATCCTGAAATTGGACCACCTATATTGATTACTCCATCAATAAAGCCTATTAATGCATTTGAAATTAATCCAGCTGCAGGCATTATAATGAATATTGTTAAAAGTCCTACTGTTAGTAGTGATAACATTGGTACCAATATAATATCTAAAGCATCTGGTATTACTTTATGGAAGGTTTTTTCTACCTTTGATAAAATCAAAACTGCTATTAAAACACCAATTACCCCACCTTGTCCTGGTGAAAGAGGCGTATTTAAAAATATATTATTGATTGGAGTATCTGGATTCATTCCGGTCAAATAAACCATTCCAGCTACTACTCCACCAAGGCCTTGATTTGCTCCAAGTACTTTAGCAGCATTAATTCCTATAAAGATATTAAGATATGCATAAAGACCATTTTTCATTATGTTAAAAACTTGAATCAATGTATTTACAGTATCTCCACTTAGAATACCGGCTGTTACCATATTTGAAAGTACTGATGAAATACCTCCTATTAAACCTGCCCCTACAAAAGCTGGAATTAACGGAACAAATATACTAGCTATAGTCCCAGTAAATTGTTTAAAGGCACTTGGTTTTTGCATACTTTTATAAGCTTCTTTATTTTCTTTTGTTCTTCTGTTGAGTTCCTCTTTGTCTAGTTCTTTTTTAGATTCTGCATTAGTATCTTCAGAAAACTTAGCATTTGCTAAAGTAGACATTTCTCTTGCTACTTTTTCACTTTTTCCAGGACCTAAAACCACTTGAATTTGATCACCTTCAAGAAGTCCCATGACACCATCACGAGCTCTTATATTTTCAAATGCAACTTTGCTTTGATCTTTTACTCTTACTCTAACTCTAGTCATACAATTGATAACTTCGTTAATATTTCCACTTCCACCAAAGTCTTCAATTAACAATTTTGCTAATTCAGTGTTATTCATTTATAAGCTCCTTCCTTATAAATCCATTATTTTTCTCCAAAATTTCCTTTGCTTTTTGATAAGAGATATCTCTAGTAGCCATAATAATTGCAGGCTTTACCTTATTTTCAGCTTCTTTTAGAAATTTTTGAGATGTTTCATAGTCCTTGCCACTTACCTCTGAAATTATTTTTGTAGCTCTGTCTATAAGTTTTTCATTTGTAGGTCTTAGATCTACCATCAAGTTATCATAAACTTTTCCAAGTTTAACCATAGCTGTTGTTGTGATCATATTTAATACTAACTTGGTTGCTGTACCTGCTTTCATTCTAGTCGAACCGCTAAGAACTTCTGCGCCTGTGTCAATTTCTATTGGAAAATCTACATATTTTGATATTTTCGAATCTAAGTTGCATGATATAGAACCGGTTTTAGCTCCTATTTGTTTTGCATAAGTTACTGCTCCAATAGAATATGGTGTTCTTCCACTTGCAGCTATACCTATTACAAAATCATTTTTACTTAAACTTTCTTTCTTCAAATCTTCCTCGGCTGCTTTTGGTGAATCTTCTGCATTTTCTATAGGATGTCGAAGTGCATAATCTCCCCCTGCTATAAGTCCTGTAACAAGTTTTGGATCTACTGAAAATGTTGGAACTGTTTCAGACGCATCCAAAACTCCAAGTCTTCCGCTAGTACCTGCACCCAGATAAAATAAGCGGCCACCATTTTCAAATACTTCTACAACTGCATTTACCAAAGAGTTTATTTGACCTATAGAATCATGCACCCTTTCAGCTATAGTTTTATCTTCTTGATTTATAAGCTCAAGTATTTGAGAAGTACTCATCAGATCTAAATCTTTACTATTTGGATTTCTACTTTCTGTTGAACTCAATTTTATCACCTCCCTCTATATAATCTAATAATTCAAGATATTCTCTTTCTACTCTTCCTATAACATTTCTATCTTCTAAAGCCCCTAAATCTTTTCTAGCTATCTCTATCTCTCCAGCATATCTTCCTGATAAATTATTGCAAATCAGAATATCTCCACGATGAATGTATTGGCAAGATTTTGGTACTATATCTGTTTTTATTCTATTATTTCTAACAATATAATCGCTAACATCTGGTCTCACTTCTATTTCTTTTAAATCTTCATAAGTTTTATCTAGAATAGATGGTAAACAAAAAATATTATCTATAAAGAATTTTTTTATATAAGCTTCATCGTTTTCTTTTACAGCTTCTGCAATTAGGCAAATATCTATATTATATGCCCTTTTTAATTCCACAAGAGATACATATGGGTTCTTGTACCTATGGTCTTCGAGTGTCGGAAGTCCCTTATAAACTGGTCCCCTTAACTTATGATTCCCCGGTACAAAGGCTGCAGTTTTCATATTATATTTTTTTATAAGTTTATTTTGTTCTTCAAAAAAGTCCTTACCAATACCAGTAAAATTAAATGGATAATAATTATGCCATCCTACTATATTTTCCATCTTTACTTGATTATCATTAAGATTTTTTAAAAAATTATTATCTACTGTAGAAGCATTTATAGCAAACCTAGTTTTTTCACTTAGACTTATTATCTCATAAACTGTAAATCCAAAATCAAGCCTTAATATAAGACCCATATCAATAAGTTCTGGATGTTCTTTTAAAGTTTTGTTATTTACGTCCACGCATATATCAAAGTTCAAGTCTTTAGATTTATGATAAAGCTCTAAAAATTCTTTATATATTTGATTACTACTTGGATAATGTAAAGATGTAAATAATATGTCATAACCTTGGTACATTTTTACTTTTTCTGCAACCTTAGTATCATTTTCAAAGTAAAGTGAAAAACCTAGCATATTTTTTTCTTCCTTGTATTAATTAATAAAAATGCAGATGTAGCTAAACTTCCTAAGGTCAAGCCTATAGAAGATATACCTGTTTTTGGATTTTTAGAATTTTTGTTTGTTCCGTTTATAGATTTGATTTCTATATTTTTTTCAACTATTTTTTTAGATAAATCTTTCTCTTTATCTGGATTTACTTTCTCTTCATATTTTTGTGATATTATATCATAAGTGTTTTTTATTGCTACATAATCATTTAATTGACCTTCGTTTAGAAAACCTTCTCTCTCAGATAGTAGTCTTTCTTGGCCATCTTTTAATTCTTTTGCTAGTCCTAAAATCATCTCATTAGAATTTTCTTGTAAAGATTTATATAGCAAAGTACTTATTCCTCCATATCCAGCTGATAACGATTGATCTCCATAAAAACTATTAGGATTTTTTTCATTATCAAGAACTGGTGAATTTTTCTTATTGGTAAGTAGCACTAAAACCAAACGTTCAACTGGGTCAATAACTGTTAAAGTTCCTGTCCAACCTGTATGTCCTACGGTATTCTTGCTTGCAAGGTTTGAAAATGCCCATGCATATCTTCCATCCGCCATTCTTCTCCAACCTAAACCATATGATGGATTCGATTCTTTTGGATTTGTAAATTGATCTTGTGTTTGTTTATCCCAAAATATTAAATTCTTATATCTACCATTATTTAACATTATATTAGCAAGTTTTGCTAACTCTTTAGATGTTGAAAACAGTCCTGCATGACCACTCACTCCTTCCATAGCGTAGTAAGCTTTTTCATCGTGAACCTCACCTTGTATAGTATCTGTACGTATATTATTGAATTTCACTTTACCGTCTCTTGTATTCCCGTTTAATTCTGTAGCTGCAGTGTCATTTTTTGAAAATCCATTTAATAATGGATTATAAAGTGTTCTATTCAAGCCTAGAGGTTCAGTAAAATTATTGTTAAAATACTCATCTAATCTTTGGCCAGTTACTTTTTCAATTATTGTACCCAATAGCATATAGTCTACATCTGAATATATCGTTTTAGATCCTGGCTCATATTCTAAAGGAGTTTTTAATATCATTTTTATGGTTTTATTTCTATCTTGTGAATATAGATCATTTTTTCCATTTTTGATCTGATCATCTTTATCATAATTTTCGTTATGATATTGTGGATCTGCAGGAAAACCTGCTTGATGCATTAAAATATCTTTTACGGTTAACTTGTTTTTTCCCTTTATTAAAGCATTTTCATCATCCTTAAATTCTGGAAAGTATTTTGATACTTTGTCATCTAAATTAATATTTTTTTCATAAACTAATTTTTGTAGTATATAATTGGTAACATACATCTTTGTATTACTTGCTAAGTCAAACATTGTATTTTTATCTACAGGCTCTCTCTTTTCAATAGGAATTGGATCACCATTCTTATAGAAATTATTTTTATATCCAAAATTATAATTATATACGTTTTCGTTTTCTCTAATAACTGAAATTTGACCACCAGCAAAGTTTTGTTTCACTTCTTCTTCAAGAACAGTTTCTAAAAGATCTGTTGTTTTTTTATCTAATTTCTTATTAGAACTTTCAGTTTTTGATTCATTGCTATTAGAACTTATAGTAACTTTTACGTCATCTTTCACATCTAATACATCGAAAGTGTTTTTACCATTAATAATATATTCGTCTATATCATTTTTATTATATGCCTTTTTACCATTAATATAAATATCGGCATTTTCTATATTATCAATCTCAAAACTATTATTTCCATCTTTATCATCCATATAGAATTTATCAGATGTATTCATAAGTATAGAATCATCATATTCTTCTATATCAACGGGATATGTATATTCAAATACATCTTCTTCTTTAAAAGATTCATCTATTTTTTCATCTATTGCATATGAGTTAATTGGTAGTAAAAATAGCAAGGAAGTTGCTGCTACTAAATATTTTTTCATCTACGTCTCCTTTTCTTTTTTAAACTATCTTAATCTTACTTCAAATAATTGGTCAAGTTCTTAGAAACTTTTAAGTTAGAGACTATCTGATCCATATTTTTAGAAATGTAACCATAGTAAAGAATATCTGTTATCATAAGTGTGCTAAATCTTGACGATACTGCCCCAAATCTCATTTCACTTTCAATATCAGGAACCAAAAGTAGGATATCACTGTAGGTTGCAAGTTCACTTTTTTGTGTTTTACTTATAGAAATTACTTTTGTTTTATTGTAATTGGCATATTCAGCAGCTGTGATTATTTCTTTTGTCTTTCCAGCATAGCTAATACAAATTAAAATATCATCTTTTCTAATATTAGTTATAGCAGAAAGATTAAAGTGTGCATCTTTTTCATAAATAACTTTTTTTCCAGATCTTTGCAATTTGTAAAAAAAATCTTCACATATAATTCCCGAAGATCCTACACCCGAAAGATATATAGTATTTGCTTTATTAATTAGGTATACTGCTTCTTTTATTTTTTCTTTATCAAAAAGAGCATATGTCTTTTCTATTGAAGATACAACATACCTTTTACTTTTATTTATAATCTCTTCTATATCATCTCCTTTCATTATAGGTTCATTTTTTAAATCAATATCCCATTATCCTTTGATCTCGCAATATCCAATTTAAAATCAAAAAAACTTCTATATCCAAGCTTCTGTACAAAGCGAATAATTGCAGATTGAGAAGTATCAATAAATTTTGCTAAGGTGTTTGAATTATAATTTATAATTTCTTCCACATTTTCTAATACATAGTCTGCAATTTTTCTATCTGAAGGCGTAAATTCCTTTTCTCTTTCTTTAATTTTTATTTTATAATCCATAGTTGACCTACGCTTTATGTTTTTAAATAATCTTTAAGATCATTTGTAAGATTTTTCCAATATTATTTTTTAATATTTAAGTAAATATAATTGTTGCTTTAGTTAACTTTTCCTATAAACCATATTATTTATTTTATAATAATATGGTTTATACAATCATTCCAATCTAATTAATCCTTAAAATTTAGAATCCAACCATTACTCATTAAGTTATTCTTTCACATTTAAATTCTTTTAATATCTAAACATCTTTTAACCAATATTAATCAGTTTATGAAAAGCTTTTCTTATTACTTATAATACACCCATTAAATTTAATATTCAAGTTTTTTTCATTATTTTTAAATTAATAATTTAATAAATTCAACTAAGTACCATCTATTTTCTATTAAATAAATTTAGCCTCTCAGTTCTTAAATAACAAAAATCGGGAAAAATCCCGATTTTTTTATTTTAATCTATTTTTATCAAATATCTAATTTGTGTTTTAACATCTCCGTCATAGCCTGTAAATGATTTTTCTGATGAATTATCCATTTTAACTAACTCATCTTTTATTTTTATCATCTTATCAACATCGTTTAAAGTTGATGAAGTTTTTTGGTCAAGATTATCTATTCCTTTATCCATATACTCTTCCATACCTTCTTCTAGTTTATGTGATCCTTCTTGAAGTTTTTTATTTCCTTCTGAAAGTTCTGGCATTTTGGAGCTTAAAGTTTTAATTCCATTAGATAACTCACTTGAACCTGCTACAAGCTTTTGACTTCCTTGTTTGTAAAGATCATTTACCCCTCTATCGAACAAAATCAAGCCATTATTCAAATCAGTAAATCCATTTGCAAGATTACCTATACCTGAATCTAGTTCATTATATTTATCTTTTAACATAATAGAACCTTGATTTAGTTTTTCTGTAGCGTTTAATAAGCTTCCTACTTGATCTTTAGATCCTAGAAGTTTTTCTCTGATATCTTGTGATTCTTGGTTAAGTTTTTGGTTTCCTGTAGCAAGTTGTCTAGATCCATCTTCCATAGACTTATAACCTTCTAATAATTTACTTTGATTATCATAAAGACTTTCTACTCCAGCACTTACACCTTGTGAGGATTTTTCAAGCTCTCCAAATCCACCAACGAATTTACCTATAGATTCATCAAAAGATGACATTTTTTTTGTATATTCATCTGTATTTTTTTCTAAAGAATCAGATCCTTGATTAAGAGATTTTATTCCTCCATTAAGTTCTATTATTCCTTGATAGATAGAATTTGCATTTGTTTTTAAAGACTCACTAGAAGATCTTATATTTTCTGAGCTAGCGCTTAACTCAGATGCTACATTTTGTTCTTGACTTAATATAGTATTTAAACTTTCTATGGCTTTGGCCATGTTAGGATCATTCATTAGCTCTTGGTCTTGTGAAAGACTGTCTATAATATTTCCTGCTTCATTGAGGTTTGCGCTTATATTTTGACTATTAATACTTACAGATCCAGATGTGTTATTTATATTATCTGCAAAAGTTTTAGATGATTCTTCTAGTTTTTGAGAATTTTCTGCTATAGCTTTTAAACCTTGATTTAAGTCTTTAACTCCATTATTTATTTTTATACTTGATTCATTTAGTTTTCCACTAGCTTCTTTTATTTCTTTGGAGTTTTTGTTTAATTCTCCAATACCAGAATTCATTTTTTCATAGTTCTCATTTAAGCTATTAGTTTTACTATTTAATTCTGTAAATTTGCCATTGGCTGTAGAAAGTCCAGTAGATAAATTTTTTGCTCCTGAACTTAGTGAAGATGTAGCATCATTTAAATTATCTATTTTTTCTGAATCATTTAAACTTCCTGTAATATCTTGGATTTCTTTTGAGTAAAGTTCCATATTTTGAGAATATTTTTCGACTCCTTCTTTGTAGTTCTTAGATCCTTGTGATAGTTTATTTATTCCTCCATAAACTTTTCCTGATCCTTCAGAAAGTTTAGCAGATGATTGTGATAGTTTGCCAATGTTTTTATTTACTTCTTCTATTCCAGAAGAGAGTTTATCTGATCCTTGAGAAAGTTTTTCAGTACCTGATGTTAATTGCTCAATACCTTCTGAAAATTGGTCTTGTCCTTGTGACATTTGTTTTGTAGCATCTAAAAGTTTGTCACCATTACTTTTTAGAGATTTGATTCCTTCTTTCATTTCTTCCAAAGAATTGGCATTTTCAAGTTCATTTTCATCTAAACTAAGTTTTGTAAATCCAACCATAAGAGCTTGAGGATCAAAGTTGTCTATATCCATTTCTATAGTAAGTTTATCTTTTAAATACTTATCTATATCAATACCTGATTGCAATCCTATGTTATCAAAATCATTAGCTAGGGTTTCCTTCATTCCAGGAGCAATAAGTGCATTTAAAATTACATTTGAGCCATCCTTAGTTATATCTCCTGAAGAGAATTCTAAATTTTTTACTGTCGAATCTTTTGCAATAAAGGCTATATCTGCAAGATAAGGTACATAAATTCTCCTATTCTCACCATCAATATTTACATCTTTATACTCTTTGTTTTCCAAATTTATCGTTAATACTACGTGACCTTTCTTTCCTTTTAAATTTTCATAGTCTATTTCTTTACCATCAAGCTTAGCATCAAGCTTGACATTAATAGGGAGTTGTTTATCAGTTTTTCCTTGATAGTAAAGATCTTTTTTGTCACTTTTCCAGGAAATTTCATTTCCTTTTTTCTTTACATCTTCTGAAGATTTTAGATCTTCTACATCTTTTAAATTATTTGTTTCTGAAAAATTTATTTTATTATCCCCTGTTTGCCAGACACTAACAGTTTTTTCATTATTCATTTTTTCATTGTTCATTTGAGAAAATACAAATTCAGTTCGTGTATCTTCTTTACTTTTTGCCAAGGCAACACTTGGTGCAATATTTGAAATGGCTAAGGCTAATACCAATACTTTTCCTATATTTTTATTTTTCATAATTAAACCCCTTACTTTTATTATTTTCTTTTCTGTAATTTTCTTTTAATCCTCTTGTGGTTCTTATAATAACCGGTGTTGCAAAATAGATTATAGATGGAAGTATAAATAATATAACTAGCATAGAGAATAGGGCACCTCTGGCAAGCATATGACCAAATACACTCACTATTTCCATCTTAGAATAAAATCCAACACCCATAGTTGCTACTATAAAGGTTAGGGCAGACGTTATGATTGAAGAGGAGCTTTCTCTTACTGTAGTTTCAATAGCCTCTTGTCTGTCTGCTCCTTTTTTAATCTCTTCTTTCCATCTGCTTGTCATTAGAATTGAATAATCAATTGTTGAACCAAGTTGAACAGTTCCAATAATTATTGATGCTACAAATGGTATAGTTTGATCCATATAATAAGGAACAGCCATATTCATTTGAATAGCCAGTTCTATAGCCAAGATTAGAATTACTGGAAGAGCTACAGATTTTAATGTAATAAATAAAATTATAAATACTACAGATATAGATAAAATATTAACACGTTGGAAATCTTTGTCAGCAATGTCAGTTAGATCATCTGTAAGTTCTGCCTCTCCAGTAACATAGGCTTTATCATCATATTTATTTACTATTTTTTTTATTTCTTGTATTTGATTATGGACATCTTTAGAAGCAACTTTGTAAGCTGATTGAACCATTAACATTTGATATCCATTTTTTTCAAAAGTCTCTGTAAGTTTATCTGGTAGAACATCATCTGGGATCATAGAAGGTTTTATTTGATCTTTAGATAGAACAGAGTTTACACCATCAAGTTTTTTTAGTTGATTGCTCATATCTTTTAATTCATTGGATGAAAGACCTTTATTTACAACTACAAAATGGGTTGATTGCATACCATAATCATCCTTAAGCTTTTCCAAAGCCACTATAGATTTTAAATTTTGTGGCAAAGATCTATCAAGGTTATAGTAAACTTTATAATTCATTGAGCCATAAAGTGCTGGTATTAATAAAATAAATCCTGCAAATAAGAATGCCAAATGGTGTTTAGCTATAAGCTTTGAAGTTTTTTCAAGTTTAGGAAGTAAAACCTTATGTTGGTGCTTGTGTATCAAATTATCAAATACTAATATAAAAGAAGGTAATACTGTCACACAAGTTATAAGTCCAAAGACAACTCCTTTAACCATTACAAGACCAATATCTTTACCCAAACTAAGTCTCATAACTACAAGTGCTAAAAATCCTGCTACTGTTGTAAGAGAAGACCCACTAAGAGCAGCTACAGTTTTATCTATAGCAATTGCCATGGCATCTTTATGATTTTTATAATTTCCCCTTTCTTCTTCATACCTGTGATAAAGAAAAATTGAATAATCCATAGTTACAGCAAGTTGTAATACAGCTGCTATCGCTTTTGTAAGGTAGGAAATATCTCCAAAAATAAAATTTGTCCCCATATTATAAATAACTGCATATCCAATATTAAGTAAGAAAAATATAGGGATAAATGTGGACTTTGTTAAAAAAGATAAAACAATCAAGCTTAAAATTACAGCTATTGCTGTATAAACAGGTGTTTCTTCATCTGTTAAATCCTTAGTATCTTTTACAACGGGAGAAATACCCGTCAAATAACCATCATCCTTAACAATTTTTCTAATAGATCCAACAGCATCTTGTGTAATGATAGATGCAGATGAATTATCAAATTTTACAAAAAGTAAGGTTGAATCTTCTCTATAAAATCCATCTTTTATTTCTTTAGGAAGCATATCTTCAGGAATCATTGAAGGCACAAGACTTGTCCTTGAAACGACGTTAGAAACACCTTCAACATCATCAATTTCTTCCTTAATTTCTTCTACTTCTGACTCCGACTTATTTTCCAAGATCAGCATAGAAGTTGCAGCATTTTTAAATTCATCCTCTAAAATCTTTTGCCCCTTAGTTGAATCTATATCTTGTGGAAGATAAGATAAGATATCATAATTTATATCACTTTTTATGTATCCAAAGATTGCTGGCAAAAGCAAAAGTGTCGCAATAATTAAAATTAAACGACTTTTTTTAGTTATAAATTTGCCTAGTTTCATTTCATCACCTCTTATTATCAATTCTGACTAACAGTCATTTCTAAACTACATTATTATTATAAGCATAATTGACTAAAAGTCAATTATTTCTTTAAAATTTTGATATCTACTCTAAAAATACATTACTTCAAGGGTTATAACTTGTATAAATTTTCGAAAGTGTTATATTAAATATAAGTATCTACAGAAATTTAATAAAGTAAAAAAGAAAAGAGGCTATAGTGGCAAAAAAATTAAGTCTTAGAGAAAAAAATAAGAACAAAAAAATAAATTCAATTTTAAAATCAGCCTTTAATCTATTTTTAGAAAAGGGCTTTGACAATACCTCCATAGATGAGATAACAAAAAAATCTCACGTAGCTAAAGGAACATTTTACCTATATTTTAAGGATAAGATAGATATCAGAAATAAAATAATAATAGAAAAGTCAAAAGAATTAGTAGAAAAATCTTATAAATATATTAAAGACAAAAATTATAATACTAGAGAAGATAAAATTATAGATTTTTGTGATTATATAATAAAATATCTGGAAAGTGATCAAGCTCTATTAAGACTAATACATAAAAATATCTCAACCTCACTTTATAAAGAAGTTTTAGAAGAAGATGAAGAAGAAAACATAATATTAAAAGTTCTAAAAGAGCTCCAAGATGAGTTTAAAGATATTTATACAAAAGAAGAATTTATGATTAATCTATTTATTATCTTAGAAATGCTTAGTTCAGTACTATACTCATCTATAATCCACCAAGAACCGGTAGAAATAAATATTATAAAACCTTATTTGTATGAAAATATTAGAAAAATCATCAGTGTCTAAAAAATAGGACTTCTGCACTTCTATGTAAGAAGTCCTATTTGCTGAAAATATCGTTTAATAAAATGGTAATAAAAAAGATTCTTTGAATTTTAATCAATAAAATAAGAGAGAAAATTTTAAACTTTCTCTCTTATTTAATATCGTATAATATAATTTTTGTAATCTAGCAAACTTTTTTAATGGCACTCATCTTCATATTTATGATCATGACAAACTGATCCTGTGGATTTTAGATCACCCTTTAGATAAGTTTCCACTATTTTTTCTGCATTTCCACTTGCACCTACTATAACTTCTATATTATTTGTATTAAAAATATTTATAGCTCCTTCTCCCATACCACCAGATATGATAACATTAACACCTAAGTCATTTAAGAATTTTGGTAAAAAACCAGGTCTATGTCCAGGATTTTCAACATTTTTACTTGATAGAATTGTTTTTCCATCTGTTTCAAAAATTATAAACTCTTGACAATGTCCAAAGTGTTCAGTTACATTTCCTCTATCACTTGCTACAGCTATCTTCATTTTATTCTCCTTTTCTTCTAACATATTTCCAATTAAATTAAGCCAATTTTCTTCATATTCTTCAATTAATCCATTATCACAATCTTCTGAAATTTTTGGATCTATTGGAACCTTACCTAATACTTTAAGATTATATTCATTTGCTATTTCTTCAATATGGCTCTCTCCAAATATTTTATGAGTTTTGCCACAATTATCACATTTGAAGTAGGACATATTTTCCACTAATCCTAGTATAGGAATATTCATCATTTCTGCCATTTTTACTGACTTTGAAACTATCATTGAAACTAACTCTTGTGGAGAAGCTACAATAACAATTCCATCTACGTTAATTGATTGAAAAGCTGTAAGTGGTACATCTCCAGTTCCAGGTGGCATATCTATAAACATATAATCTATATCTTGCCAAATTACATCAGACCAGAATTGTTTTACAGTGCTTGCAATAATTGGACCTCTCCAAACAACTGGATCAGTATCACTTTCTAATATTAAATTAATTGACATAATATCAATACCTGTTTTGCTTTTAACTGGATACAAGCCTTCATCATATGCCTTAGCTTTTTCTTTTATTCCAAATAATTTAGGAATAGATGGTCCTGTGATATCTGCATCCAATATTGCAGTTTTATAACCTCTCTTATTCATCATTACAGCAAGCATTGAAGTAACTAAAGATTTTCCAACGCCTCCTTTTCCACTTACTACTCCAATAACCTTTTTTATTTTACTTTTTTCATTTAAATTTACTGAAAAGTCTGTATCCTTTTCGTTATCACCATTTACGCTCATACTACTTTGCTCCATCTCACTTTATTAATTTTTATAAATCCTATATTTTATCATAAAAGTAAATCAATAGTATTTTTAAATATTTCTTTTACTGATTCACCTGACTCACAATCTATATCAATTATGGTCTTTCCGCTATTTATTGCTTTTACTGCATTAGAATCAAAAGGTATCATACCTACAAAATCAATTGATTTATCACTGCAATATGATTTAATTTGTTTTGATTTTTGTATGTTTGTATCAAATTTGTTGACACAAACTGCTGTTTTTGTATTGAATCTTTTTGCTGTTTTTAAAATTCTTTCCATGTCGCTAATACCTGACATAGAAGGCTCTGCTACAATTAATACCATATCAACTCCACTTAATGAAGCTATTACAGGACATCCAATACCTGGAGAACCATCAATTATAGAAATTTTTGTATCTTTTGGAACTTCTCTCATTTGTTTTTTAACTTCAGTTACTAACAAACCTGAAGTTCCACTACCTATTTTAAGTTGTGCAGTCGAGAAAGTTTCTTTATCATTGGAGTAAAGCATTAATTCTCCATCAATATAAGATTTTATACTTACTGCCCCCACTGAACAAACATACTCACAAACTCCACAAGCCTCACAAGCAAATTGATTAACTGTATATTTTTCACCTACTGAGATAGCATCAAATCTGCAATTTTTTCTGCATAAATCACATCCAATACACTTCCCAGTATCAATCCAAGCTTTCCCCATGCCATAATAATCACTTGTATTAGGTTCATTATCCCAATTAGCTAAAAGATGAAGATTTGGTGCATCTACGTCACAATCTGAATATTTTCCTGCTTTAGAAAGTTTAATGAAAGCACTAGCTATAGTGGTTTTTCCTGTGCCACCTTTTCCACTAAGAATTAATAGTTCTTTCATCTTCAGCCTCCCTTAAAACATTATTTAAAATAGATAAGAAGATATTCTTATATTTTTCATTCTTTCTGACAGCAATTTCTCCAGATGAATTTATTTTTCCAAGTTCATGATCGAAAGGAATTTCTCCTAGTATTTTTATTTTTTTATCCAAACAAAACTTTCTGGCTGGATTATCTTCTCCTAGTATAGTTTTATTGAGTACGACACTAAAAGGTTTATCATATAATTTAACTAATTTATATACCATTTCCAAATTATGTACTCCAAATATTGTCGGCTCAGCAACTAAAATACAATATTGTGCATCTTTTATACTATCCATTACTGTACAAGCACTTCCTGGCGGGCAATCTATTACAGTTATTGGCTGAGAAGCATCTTTATCTTTTTCTAATAATTTATTTATAACCGGTGTTCCAGAAGCCTCACCAATATTTAATATGCCTGTACTTACCTTAACATTTTCAGATATTCCTTCTTCTATTTTACCAATAGTCCTATCTTCCTCTGTTAAAGCTTTCTCAGGACAAACCAAAATACATCCTCCACATGAATGACATATATCATCAAAAACTATCAGTTTGTCTTTAATGTATGCAAGTGCATTAAATTTACAAAAATTCACACACTTCCTACATCCATTACATTTACTTAGATCAACTTTTGGAATCTTAACCTTAACTTCTTCTTTCTTTATATTTATTGGTTTAAAAAACAAATGTCCATTTGGTTCTTCTACATCACAATCTAAATATTGTGATTGATTTGCTACTGCAGCTAAATTAACTGACACTAGAGTTTTTCCTGTACCTCCTTTTCCACTAAGTACAGCAATTTTAACACCAGTTTTATTCATGATTATGATATCCAGAATGTATATCTTCTAATAAAGTTAGTTTCTTATTTATAAATTTATTAATATTTTCTTGAAGATCTACGCCTTCTGTTTTATATATTTTAATATCTGCTTTTTCTAAAACTTCAGCTGCATTTTCACCACATTGTGGGGTTAATAAAATTTCTATATCATTATCCACAATAGTTTGTGCAGCTGTTATACCAGCTCCTCCTCTACTATTTTTAGCTTGATTTTCTATAAACATAGAATCTTTTGTTTTAGTATTGTATATAAAGAAATTACTTGATCTTCCAAAAGATTTTGCAACTTGTGTACTTTCATCTTTTTTTTCTACTGGAATCCCTATTTTCATAATATTATTTCCTTTCCAATTAATTTACTCATCTTTCATATACCTATATCTTTTCTTATGTTTTCTACAACCTCTTCCACAAGTTCCAAACGAATCATTACAAAGTTTATATTCCCCTCCATCAATAATAAGAGTCTTACCATTGATCAAAGATTCTGCCATTTTTTTTCTTGCTTCAGTATAAATTCTCTGAACAGTAGGTCGGGAAACATCCATTTGAAGTGCACACTCTTCTTGAGAAAATCCTTCTAAATCAATTAATCTAATTGCTTCATACTCATCTACATCCATGATTATTTGTTCTCTATCTCCTGCATTTACACCTAAAGGACCAAACCTTTTATTTTCTGGCAAACAACAAACTTTTCTTAATTTAACTGGTCTAGCCATTTTTCACCTCACCCACTATCAAAATTTACTACAATTATAACTTTTAAAATTACTATAGAAAGTTTAGCTCTACTTTTTTGAGTTAACTTCCCTAGGATTAAAGACTAATCGTTTCTATCTAATTATTTAATTAAATTTTTTATTTCGTTAAGTTTACTCTCAAGTATACTTTTTTCTTCCATAAGTTGATTTTTAGTCATATTTTTATCAATATAATATGTATTATTGAAATTTACATTATTATATCTAAATCTATTTCCATACCCACGACCACAAGTGTATCTATTCATTCTTCCATATCCATATCCTAGTCCAAATCTTGACATATCAGAAACTGTTCCAGAACAATAACCTAATCTTTTTCCAGTTCTTGAGCCCATACCTAATGGGCCTCTTCCATCTCTATTAGCCAATTTATTACCTCCTAATTTCATTATGAACATATGCTCTTTATCTATATATTAATCTTTTTATGAACATATGTCAATAATCTTCTAAAAAATTTATGATAGATTATAGAAAAATTTTAAAATTTAAAGTAATACACTAATATACCATTATTATCGATAGAAATAATAGTTAAAAAATAGATTAATATTTTAAATAAAGGGTATTAATATAATAAGAATGAAACTAATAAACATAGAGGAGAATTTTTTATGAAAAGAAATGTCAAAAAATAATGTATCATGGGTTGGATTTATTGATTGGGAATTACAGAAATTTCATGGCGACGATTATTCCATAATAAATGGATCAAGTCAAAACTCATATTTAATAGAAGAAGAAAAAACTGTACTTATAGACACTGTTTGGAAACCACACGATGAATTTTTTGTTGATAATTTAAAGCAAGAAATTGATTTAAATTCTATAGATTACATAATTATTAACCATGGTGAGATAGACCATTCAGGATCTTTGCCAGAACTTATGAAAGAGATACCAGAAACACCTATTTACTGCACTAGAAATGCTATAGATAGTTTAAAGGGACAATATCATGAAGACTGGAATTTTAATATTGTAAAGACAGGAGATTCATTAGATATAGGAAACGGTAAAAAATTAATATTTGTTGAAATGCAAATGTTACACTGGCCAGATTCTATGGCAACTTATTTAACTGAAGATAATATATTATTTTCTAATGATGCTTTCGGACAACATTTTGCAGTACAAGAGTTATTTAACGACAAAGCAGATCAATGTTTATTGGAAAAAGAAGCTCTTAAATATTACGCAAATATATTATCCCCATTCTCACCACTAGTTAAAAGAAAAATTGAGGAGATTGTAGGTTTAAATTTACAAATTGATATTATTGCTCCTTCTCATGGTGTTATTTGGAGAGATAACCCATTACAAATAATTGAAAAATATGCAAAATGGTCAGATAATTATCAAGAAGATCAAATTACAATAGTTTATGATACTATGTGGGAAGCAACTGCAAGAGCTGCTTATAAATTAGCCGAAGAAATTAATCACTTATCTCCTGATACATTAGTTAAAGTTTATAATATTTCAAAAGAAGATAAAAATGAAATTATGACAGATGTATTTAAATCAAAAGCAATAGCAGTAGGTTCACCTACAGTAGGAAGAAGTACACTATCTTCTGTTGCTGGATGGTTACATTTCTTAGATTCATTAAAGTTTAAAGATAAAAAAGCAGCAGCTTTTGGAACCTATGGTTGGTCTGGTGAATCAGCTAAAGAAATACAAGATTTTTTAATAAAAGCAGGATATGATACAGTAGATAGTATTGCAAAAATTAAGTGGACAGTTAAAGATGAAGATTTAGAATCTATTAAAACACTAGCAAAAGATTTAGTAGAAGCATGTAAGTAAAGAAAATATAGAGTATGTTAACATACTCTATATTTTTTTGTTTAAATATTTAACTTTTCTGTATTCGGGATGTTCTACTAACTATCATATTTATATATACCTTTTGATTTTGGACACAAAAAAAGGATCTCATAATAAGATCCTTGTTATTTACTAATTATAGTATGGTTATATTGGTGGCTTGAT
>JBQDYR010000010.1:10052-23426 GCA_052105355.1 Anaerococcus sp. | reverse complement strand
GAAAAAAGAAATATCAATAATACTTCCAAATGCACAAGTTCAAGATATCAGTATAGATGCTGGTACCATGGATTATATTTTTGAAAACAAAAAATATGAAACTGAAACTGTTTCTCAAGAATCTTACAAAGCCTCTGTCGAAGATTTGAAAAAAAGAGTAGATAAACAAGAAAGCTTACTAGAGATTGCAAATTATAATGCTATAACTGCAGTAAAAGCATTAATAGAACCATGGGTAAATCAATTGGATGGTCAATACGAAGTGGAGGTAAAGACAAATGAAGAATAAAATAAAAATTGTAATTTTAAGCTTTTTATTTATTTTTTCTTTTTCAGGATGTGTCGAAAAGAAAGTAGAGGCCAAAGAACCTGATATTGGAGAAGTAAGAAATATTTGTAATCTTGCTACCTTAGAAAGTTATTATAATAATGTTGCAAAATCTGTAAAACCTGCAGGAGAAGGACTAGCTCATATTGGAGAAAATGACAGAACTTTCTGGATAGAATATACAGGAGTTGCAAAACTTGGTATAGATATGTCAGCAGTTGAAATGAGTGTAAATGGGACAAATATTGATATTAGTCTTCCAGCCGCAAAAGTTTTAAATATCTCAATAGATAAAGATTCTCTAAATGAAGATTCTTATATTATTTCCAAAGATGGACTTAATAGCAATAAAATAAGTGGAAAAGATCAGACTCTTGCTATAAAAAAAGCTCAAGAAGATATGGAAAAAACAATAATGGCTAACCAACCCTTACTTTTAAATGCCCAAAGTAGGGCAAAAAAATTAATAGGAAATTATATAGAACAATTGGGTAGAGCTCAAGGTATTGAATACTCTATACAGTGGGAACTAGAAGGTATAAATGATATTGAAAATGAAAAAGTAGTAGAGAGTTAATAAACAATTAAAAATTATAATCTGATTTTATAGGATTTTAATCTTAAAAGTGTATTTACTAGGAAAAATTTATTACAAATATTTTAATATAAAAAAAATAATCATGTGATAGAATACAATTAATGAATTCATTAAGGAGTGGATGTGAAAGAATTTTTTAGGAAAAAGGGGATAGATTTATCAGCCAAAACATACTTTATTGATGCCTTGGGTGCTATGGCATTTGGACTTTTTGCCTCTCTTTTGGTAGGAACTATTCTTAAAACAGTTGGAACACAATTTGGAATTAGTCTTTTAACAGAAAGAATATGGCCTTTAATAGGACAAGCTACTGGAGCAGCCATAGCAGTTGCTATTGCTAAAAGCTTAAATGCTCCAAATCTTGTTCTTTTCGCCTCAACTATCGTTGGAATAGGTGCTTATGAACTAGGTGGGCCTGTTGGAGTATATATTGCTACTATATTTGGTGTAGAGTTTGGTAAGCTTGTTTCTAAATCCACCAAGCTTGATATAATTATTACTCCATCAGTAACTATTTTAGTAGGAATATTGGTAGGAGATTTTATTGGCCCATATGTATCAAACTTTATGGCACTTGTTGGAAAACTAATTATGTCTGCAACAGAACTTCAACCATTTCTTATGGGGATAATAGTGTCTGTCTTGGTAGGAGTAAGTTTAACCTTACCAATTTCATCTGCAGCTATTTGTATGATGCTTGGCTTATCAGGACTTGCAGGAGGGGCAGCAACTATTGGATGTTGTAGTCAGATGATAGGTTTTGCTGTAATCTCTTATAGAGATAATGGTCTTGAAGGACTTCTAGCTCAAGGTCTAGGTACATCTATGTTTCAAGTTCCCAACACAATAAAGAATCCATGGTTGTGGGTTCCACCAACTTTGACTGGAGCGATTTTAGGGCCTGTTTCTACTATGATTTTAAAGATGGAAAACTCCCCTTTAGGCTCTGGAATGGGAACAAGTGGACTAGTAGGACAAATATCTATGGTTAATGAAATGGGATATTCCATGACATTACTAATACAAATTCTTTTAATTCATTTTATAATTCCTGCTATCTTATCTTTTATAATTTATTCACTTATGAGAAAAAAATCTTTGATTAAAGATGGTGATATGAAAATTGATCTAGATAAAAACTAAAGTAAAAAGTAACTAGAAATTAAAGTGAAAAACCATATAATCTAATAGTGAATTACATTAAGAGTATAAGGAGAAAACAATGACAGAAAGACAAGATAAAAAGTTAGACTTAGATAAGTTTAAAGTAAATTTAAGAGAAGGATCCTCTGTTGGAAAGGTAATAGCAGTTATGTCTGGTAAGGGAGGAGTAGGAAAATCCTCTGTATCAACTATGCTTGCATCAGAGCTTAACAAAAAAGGTTATAAGGTTGCAGTTTTAGATGCAGATATCACAGGTCCATCTATTCCTCAATCTTTTGGTCTTACAGAAAATGTAAGAGCAAATAAGGAAGGGGTTATGAAACCTCAAGAAACTGAATCTGGTATTAAAGTAATGTCTATTAACCTAATTTTAGAGGACAAGACTGCGCCAGTTATTTGGAGATCTTCAATTGTTACTAATATTTTAAAACAATTTTGGACAGATGTTGATTGGGGTGAAATTGACTATATGGTAGTGGATATGCCTCCAGGAACTAGTGATGTTCCTCTTACAGTTTTCCAATCTCTTCCTATTGATGGAGTTGTTGCAGTAACAACACCACAAGACTTGGTAGGAATGGTTGTAGAAAAATCTTTAAATATGGCAAAAATGATGGGTAAAAAAGTTTTAGGAATAGTTGAAAATATGTCCTACTTTGTAGCCCCAGATACTGGAAATAAATATAGTATTTTTGGAGAGGGCTCTACTGAAGAAATTGCAAAGAAATTTGGAATTACTTCACTAGCAAAAATGCCAATAAATCCTGAAATAACTAGTCTTATAGACCAAGGAAAAATAGAAGATATTGATGGGGATAATTTAAAAGATATAATATCATCCATTGAATCTTTATAAGGAGATAAAAACTCATTAAGGAGTATCTTATGAAGAAATTAATAAAAAAGATAATGTGTGGGCTAATGGCACTAATGGTATTTATACCAAGTCTAGCTTACGCAAGTGGTAATTGGAATTGGGAGAAGACAACTTATATATATGGAGTGGCTTTGGACCAAAATCAAATCACAAGCATTGCAAATACTTTGGGGTTGGATATGAATCAAGTAAATTCAGCTTCTGTAAATGGAAAAGACTTAGAAAAATATTTGGGATATTCAACTCAAGACAATAATATGATTTCTTCAGTTTCAGTAAAGAAACTTGATAAAGATTCTGGAATCAAAATTAATATACTAACTCCAGAAAAAATTAATAGTATAACAGTAGGCCAATATACAAATGCTGCAATCACTGCAGGAATTACAGATGCAGAAATTAATGTTGCATCACCAACAAAAGTTACAGGAGAATCTGCTCTTGTTGGAGTTTATAAGGCTGTAGAATTAAATGGAGTAAATGTTGATAAAGAAAGAACTCAAGTAGCTCAAGATGAACTGGCTACCCTAAAAGAAGTTTCTGACGATAATCAAAATGACCAAAATTTTGATAAGGATAAACTTGATAAGGTAGTTATTGATGTAAAACAAGACCTTGCTAAATATAAAAAAGATAATGATGGGGAAGTAGCAGATCAAGAACAAATCAAATTGTTCATCCAAGATGCTCTAAAAGATATTCAAATGGGGGATGTTTTATCTAATAATAACATTCAAATTTTAGTAAATTACTTTGAAAAATACCAAAATACAGATGCAATTGACTCTAAGGAAGTAGAAGAAAATTTAAATAAACTTGCTGACCAAATAAAAGATGGAGCTTCAAAGATATATGAAGAAAACAAAGATCAAGTGGATAGTATCGCTCAAGAAGCAAAAGATTCAGGTCTTTGGGACCAAATAGTAGATTTCTTTAAATCAATCTTTGATTCAATAGTATCTATGTTTAATTCTTCATCAAGTGATGAATAAAATAAAAAATACCAATAAAAAACTTGCAGGATTAATCTTGCAAGTTTTTTTTATTTTAATACCAACCCCTAAGCTTCATGGCTTGGTCTATTCTTTTTATAGCAGTCATATATGCAGCATCTCTTAAAGAAACTTCATATTTATCTGCTAGATTAAAGACAGTATCTATAGCCTTTAGCATATCGTCTTTTTGTCTTTTTTGAACTACTTCTATATCCCAGTAATAGCCATATTGATTTTGAACCCATTCATAATATGAAACTAAAACTCCACCTGAATTTGCCAAAACATCTGGAACTATAACGACATACTTATCCCTTAAAATTTTATCAGCTTCACTAGTAATAGGTCCATTAGCAGCTTCTACAATAAGTTTTACTTGTAAATTTTTAGCAATTTCTGCTGTTATTGAGTTTTCTATGGATGCAGGAATGAGAATATCAAATTTTTCTTCCCAAAATTCATTATCGGAAATTTTTACTGCATCAGGAAAACCTACTAGTGTTTTATTAGTTTCATAGTATTCTTTCAAAGCTTCATAAGATAAACCATCTTCATTATAAAGGCCGGATTTTCCATTAGGGCTTGAAGTATCGTGTATTGATAGGTATTGGATTCTGCCACCATTTTCTACCAAATACTTAAAAGTAAATGATCCAACGTTCCCAAAACCTTGAAGACCTATTTTTGCATCTTCTAAGTCAATTCCTAATTTCCTGCAAGCTTCAATTGTTGAGACTACAACTCCATAGCCTGTAGCTTGAGTTCTGCCTTGTGAACCCCCAAGAACTAAAGGCTTTCCAGTAAATGTTCCCAAATATTGATTTTCTCCATTGAGCTTCATATATTCGTCCAAAAAATAGGCCATAGTTTCACCAGAAGTATTTACATCTGGAGCTGGTATATCTATTTTTTCTCCTAAATACTTGTGCATAGACCTAACATAGGCTCTGGATAGTCTTTCGATTTCTCTGTCTGAAAGTTTTCTAGGATCCACACAAACTCCGCCCTTTCCACCACCATAGGGAAGGTTCAAAAGGCCAGCCTTTAGACTCATCCACATAGAGAGAGCCTTTACTTCATCACAATCTACATTTTCATGAAACCTAACTCCACCCTTACAAGGGCCTAAAGCCCAATTATGAGCTGATCTATAGGCTTTAAAAATTTGTAGGCTTCCATCATCCATTTTTATAGGAAGTGATGTTTCTATTAGCCTTAAAGGGTCTTTTAAAATTTCATAAGTTGCAGGTTTTAGGTCTAGAAGTTCACATGCTTTTTTAACTTCTAATCTTGCAGCTTCTAGTATATTTAAAGTTTCTGTCATAACATTCTCCTTGTAAATAGATAAAGAACTTTGTAACTATTATTATAACACTCAGATTATTCCTATACAATAAATTAACTTTACAAAAAAGACCTATAAAAATATATATTTTCATAGGTCTTATATCTTATTCTATAATTCTTTTTATAGCGATTGGATTTCCAATGTAGGATGTGATTATACCAGTTTTTGGACTTGAGGCATGAATTATTCCACCATTACCGTCTGCTATAGCTACATGGGTTATATTTTCAGTACTTTTTCCATAAAACACCAAATCTCCAGCTAACTCATCTCCAAGCTTTACATCAGTTCCAATGAAATATTGGTCTTGAGCAATCCTTGGTAAGGTTATACCAAATTCTTTGTAAACTTCTTTGGTAAAGCCAGAACAGTCTACTCCACTTACAAGATCATTTCTACCAAAAACATAGGGATTTCCTAAAAATTGGCTGGCATACCAGTAAAGATCTGCTCCATTACCAGTAACATCGAAATATTCATAGATAATTTTTTCGTCTACATATTGTATCTTTTCATCTTCTGATCTATCTTTAGTAAAGTTTCCATCTTTAAACTCATAGTCTTGAATTTTTCTAAAATCTTCATGTTTTTTAAGAACTTTGTTTATATATTTTATTCTATCCTTGTGAACATTTTGAGTCTTGTATTTTTTTCTGTAAAGATCAAGATTTTTTATATCTATATATCCAATTTTATCTTTGGATATAACCTTTGCCATATCATCTGAGTATATTTCGAGGATAGTTACTGAATCTTTATCCTTTTTTAAAGTTTCTATGGTTTTAGATTTTCTAGCTTGTGCCTTTTTTAAAGGAGTGTCTTTTATTAGTTTATAGTCATAGAGTTTAAAAAACCATTGTTTTCCAACATAAGAAGTTTTTCCATCATATAAAATTTCATACCAATTATCATCTTCATCTATAACTTCATAATAGTCTTGGTAATCGATACCACCCAATATTGGGGATGTATCGGATTTTTCACTTCTGACATTTACTCCAGGGGATACATTATGATTAATGATTATTTTTTCTGCTCTAGAGCTTTTTGGATTACTTACAAAAATAGCCCCACTTAAGAGGAGGCCAAAGATTAATTTGCTGAATTTCTTCATTTTTTATCCTTTTATATATTATTCATATTTTTATGTATTACACTTATGATAAATATAACATTTTCCTTATTCATTGTCAATTTTAGAAAAATAAAAATTTATAAAAAAAAGCTGTTACAGGATATTATATCCTGTAACAGACTTAAAATATTTATTCGTTAGCACTTGTACTAGCTACTTCATTTGTAGTCTCTGTAGTTTCTGCAGTTTCTGTAGTTTGTGTTTGGCTTTTAGCTTGAGTTTCTACTTCTTCTTCAGTTTCTTCAGCTACTCTTTTAACTCCAATAGGATTTCCTATAGAACCTGTAGTTATTCCTGTTGATGGGTTTGCAGCGTGTACTATTCCACCATTTCCATCAGCTATAGCAACGTGAGTTATATTGTTTGAGCTTGTACCATAGAATACTAGGTCTCCTTCTTTGGCTTCATTTACACTAACATTTTCACCATAAGCATATTGAGCTTGAGCGTTATGTGGTAGGTTAACCCCATAATTAGAATAAACTGATTGAGTAAATCCAGAACAGTCTGTTCCATTTGTTAAAGAGCTTCCACCCCAAACATATCTATTTCCTACAAATTGTGATGCATAAGAATAAATTCCACTTGTAGAAGCTGAAATTAGATTCTTTGAAACTTGTGAGTTGTTATTTGAGGAAGATGATTTATAGTTATAGCTACTGTATGAGTTGTTTGCTTGGTAGTTATAGTTATTATATGAGTTATATGAATTTTTGTTTGAAGCTTGGTAGTTGTTTGCTTGGTAAGTTGTAGAGTTTTGTTGAACTTGTGCTTGGTTATTAATAAATTCAGCTTGTGCTTCTAATATTTCTTCATAAATTTCCAAAAGATCAAGACTGATATATCCTGTCTTGTCATCATATTTAACTTTAACAAAACCACTGTCTTCTATATCAAGGATAGTTACAGTTGTATCTCCATCTAAAACTTCATAAATTTCAGAATTTAATGAAGGTTCTTTTCTAAAGTTTGCTGGAGATACTGTTTTTGTATCTTCTACTTGATCAAACCAATAAGAAGATACAAATCCTTTTTTTCCTTCAAAATCTATCTCTAACCAAGAACCTTTTATACCTGTGATTTCATATTCTGTCTTATCTTTTATTTCTCCGATAAAAGCACTGTCTTCATCTGCTTCTTCTCTAACATTTATAATTTCAGCCTTGTCAGAATTTTTAATAGCCTTAGCTGCTTCTGATTTTTTTATTCCTATAGTAAATATACAAGGAACAGTTAATGCAAGTGCAAGTGCATATTTTTTTATATTTTTCATACTATGTGTATTTCCTTTCATTATAGCTTCTATATTCTAAATAGTATTTTATATGTAAATAAAGTTACAAAACTATATATTTTTCTGGTCTTTTTGTTACATAGGTTACAAACTTGTAACAACCTGTCGTGCTTAGAAGTATACACATAGAATGTGTGGGAAATATGAAGAAAGTTTTAGCTAATATGTATATAGCTAAAACTTTTACTTATTTTTTATTTATTTGTAAGTGTCATATAGTTCTTGAGCAAAATCTGTAATTTCATGAGAAAATCCATTTCTCAAAAATTTAGTACTTAGATCACCAATTCTAACCCTATCAAGTCCGTCACAATCTTTAAACATCTTAGCAAGCTTCATTGCCCTAGGAATGTCCTTTATATCAAATTCTTTGATAGATTTTTCCATAAATTTATCATTTCTAGAATGAGCAGCCATAACACCTTTGAGAATTTCTTTATCTTCATCTGAAAGATCATAAGCATATTCTACACTTTCCATAGCAGCCCTATAGCCGTGTTCTGTATCATACCCATCATTTTCTCTTCTTGTATCATGTAGACTTGCAGCATATCTTAAGATATCAGTATCAGCTCGGTCTAATTCGTATTTCCAAGAAAGAACTAAAGCAAATAAGATAACTCTTTCTATATGACTTTGGCCGTGTATATGGCTTTTAAATAAAATTTCTCTATTTAAATTTTCGTAAGTTTCAAGTAGTAGTTTGTAATAGTCAGTTTCTCTAAATTCTTTAAAGAACTCATACTTATCTAACCATTTTTCATTATTAAGTACTTCTAATATTCCCATAAGTCACCTCTGTTTTAATTTATCCATTAAAAAATATTACATATTTATATATACCCTAAGAAATAAAAACATTCCATTATATAAAGATTTAATTTACAAGTAGAAAAATCATAAGTATAATAAAAAACAAAATGATGTAACTTCAAAGTTAGGAGAAAAAATGAATAAATCAGACTTAAAAAACTTTGGTAGACTTTCTTTTAATAAGAGAGCTATGAAGGAAAATTTACCTTATCCTGTTTATATAAAATGGAAAGAGGCAGCAAGAAACAACCTTGATCTTGATCAAGAAAGTGCAGATGCTATAGCTCATAGTATGAAAGAATGGGCCCTTAGAAATGGTGCAACATCTTTTACTCACTGGTTTCAACCATTAAATGGCCTTACAGCAAATAAAAGACTTAGTTTTTTAAAAAGGACAGAAAAAAATAATCCTATAAATAGATTTTCAGGTAAAGAACTTATTAAAGGTGAGCCAGATGCTTCATCTTTTCCAAATGGCGGTATGAGATCAACCTTTGAGGCTCGTGGTTATACCTATTGGGATCTAACTTCAAACTCTTTTATTATGGATGATGTTTTATATATACCTTCAGTTTTTGTTTCCTACAAGGGAGAAAAGCTTGATAAGAAATTTCCTGTTTTAGAATCTATGAATATTATAAGCAAAGAAGCTTCTAGAATTGCCAATATTTTTGCCAAAGACCAATATACATATAGAGTAAAACCTAAAATAGGTCTTGAACAAGAATTCTTCCTTATAGAGAAAGAATACTTTGATAAAAGGATGGATTTAATAAACACTGGGATGACTATGATAGGATCTGATGATCTTATAGAACAAGAAATGGTTAGTCACTACTTGGGCTCAATTCCAAAAAGAGTAGATCTTTTCTTTAAAGAAGTTAATGATTTATTATTTGATTTAGGAATTTATGCAGAAGCCGAGCATAATGAAGCTGCACCAAACCAATTTGAGATTGCTATTGCCTATGAAAATTGCAATATATCAATAGATTATAATCAATTACTTATGCATATTTTACAAAGAGTAGCCCTAAAACATGATATGGTTTGTCTATTAAAAGAAAAACCTTTCAAAGGGATTAATGGATCTGGAAAACATTGTAACTATTCACTTGTAACAAATTATGGTTTAAACTTTTTCTCTCAAGGAAAAACCAAAGAAGAAAAACAAATTTTCATGCTAACAATGGCAGCAATGATAGAAACTTGTGATAAATATCAAGATCTTATAAGGATATCATCATCTTCAGTAACAAATGATTATAGACTTGGAGCATCAGAAGCTCCTCCATCAATCATATCCATATTTCTTGGGACAAACCTAGAAGAAACATTCAAGGATGTAGCTTATGATGATTACACCTTCCATGAAGTTATAAACAAATTAAATGTTCCAAATATGGGACAAGTTCAAACAGATTCTTCTGATAGAAATAGGACAAGTCCGGTAGCCTATACTGGAAATAAGTTTGAATTTAGGATTTTGGGATCATCAAACTCTGCTGCAGACTTAAATATACTTATAAACCTTGCTATGGCAGAATCCTTTAGAAAGATGGCTGATGTTTTAGAAAAAACTAGCGAAAAAGATTTGGATCAAACAGTTAATAAACTTATAAAAGAAATCTATTTTGATCACTCTAAAGTTTTATTTTCTGGAGATGGATATTCCAAAGATTGGGTTAAAGAAGCTGAAAATAGGGGACTTAAAAATCTGCCAACTCTTTTAGATGCTTTGATAGAAGCAGAAAAATCTGGATCTTATGACCTTTATCAAAGAGAAAATATATTTACAGAAACAGAAATAAAGGCAATTCATACTATAAAATTAAAAGATATTGTTGACTATTCTATTATTCAACTTAAAACTTTAAGAAATATTATAGAACAAGATATAGTATTTTCAGCTATAAATGAGATGGAAGATTTGGCAAGATATTTAAACTTTATGAAAAATGATCAACTTGAATCTAAGGCACAAGAAATAAATCAAGGGGTAGAGCAAATATTAACATATGTAAAAGAAATAGATCCTATCCTTGCCAAGGCTCAATCCATAGACAATTTAGAAGATAAAGCAGTTTATATTCAAGAAAAAACTAGAGACTTAGTAGGGGCAGTAAGAGTTCTATCAGATGAGATGGAAAAAATAATATCTTCAAAAAACTTTACACTTCCAAAATATCAAGAAATGTTAAAGTCATTGTAAGACATTTATAAATTTATTTAGGCTATTGAAAATTTTAATAATTATCAATGGCCTTTTTTTGTAAAAAAATTAAAACATTTATTGTTAAGCTTGTATTATAATCTATAAGTAAGAAATTTAAGGGGAGATTTTATGAATATAGTTGTATTGGATGGATACACCTTAAATCCAGGTGATTTATCGTGGGATAGACTAAAAGAATTTGGAAATTTAAAAGTATATGATAGAACTAACGACAATGAGATTAATGAACGTATTAAGGATGCAGATGCTATTTTTGTAAATAAAGTTAATATTACCGACGATATAATTAGAAGTAACAAGCAATTAAAATATATAGGAGAATTAGCTACTGGTTATAACAATATAGATCTAGAAGCTGCAAATAAAGCAGGGATTGTTGTAACAAATATTCCATCTTATGGAACTGATTCAGTAGCTCAACATGCCTTTGCTCTATTGTTAGAATTAACAACTAGGGTTGGTCACCACGATAAGGAAGTTAAAAAAGGTAGGTGGGCTCAAAATAATGATTGGACTTTTTGGGACTATCGCTTAACTGAATTATCAGGAAAAACTATGGGAATTATAGGATTTGGGAAAATTGGACAAAAAACAGGACAAATAGCTAGAGCCTTTGGTATGGATGTAATAGTAAATAATCCAAGTAAAGACCAAAATAAAATTAATGAAGGATATAAGTATGTCACATTAGACCAATTATTATCTCAATCAGATATTATAGTACTTCATTGTAACTTAACTGATAAAAATAAGCATATAATAAATATGGAAAATATATTAAAAATGAAAAAGAAACCTATTATTATCAATAATAGTAGGGGAGGATTAATTAATGAGAAAGATTTGGAAACTGCCTTAGATAGAGGATTAATATCTGGAGCAGGTTTAGATGTACTTGATTTGGAGCCACCATCTACCAATAATCCCCTATATAAGTTGGATAACTGTGTCATAACACCACATTTGGCTTGGGCACCATATGAGAGTAGGTCTAGACTTTTAGATCAGGCTATTGAAAATTTCAAGGCTTTTGTAGAGGGCAAAGCAATTAATCAAGTATAAAAATTTAAATTTCTAATAAAAAAATTCTAAGCTTAAAACTTAGAATTTTTTACATAATTTTTAAATAGAAGAAAAAGTAAGGTAGAAAAAACAGAAAAGATTAAAAATCCCAAAGTTAAAGACTTAGTTCCTATTAATGAAGAAAAAGAATTTATTATAAATGATGCTGAAAATGCTCCCAGATTGCATGCTACAAACATCATATTTGTAGCAAATCTTGCAGAAGATTTATCAACAAGTCTTGATGCATTGGAAAACATATAGGGCATGACCATAGATTGAGCAACTGTAACTATAAGTGTACAGATAAGAAACAGATAAAAATTTTTCTCAGAAAAAGATATTAAAATATTGGTCGAAATATAGATTAATAAACCAATAAGTACAGTATTTTTCTTAAATATTTCAAAAAATTTCCCATAAAAGAAACCACATACCATTCCAACCAAAGGGATAAGAGCTAAATAAAGGGATACATTGGTAGATAGTCCAAGATTTAATTCTGCTATTGATGCAAACCTAATGGTCATAGCAGTAATATCCATAATACAAAATCCAGATATTAGCATATATAGAAAAACATCTTTGTTGAGCCTTATTTTATCATTAGTAACTTCAATTTTTACATCTTCAACATTCCTATAAAAAAGTATAAGGATAAAAATAGACAAAGTATAAATTAAAAAAGAATAAATCCAGTTAATCTTTATTAAAAATCCTGCAAGGACCAAAAGAAGAATTTGACCTGTAAACTCCATAGAATTTCTTATACCTTGGAGTTTTTCTTTTTCATAGTTAGTGTAAAAAAGATTTATGTAGTTTGCAGAATGAGAACAGAAAAAACCAATCCCTATACCTAAAAGAATTCTTGATAAAATGACAGAAGTTAGACTTTTAAAAACAATAGGCAAAATTCCAGAAATAAATATAGAAGAAAGACCATAAATAACACACTTTTTCATACCTATTTTTCTAGTTATAGTTTCAGATAGAACTGTCATAAGTAGAATAAATAAAGAAGGAAGGCTTATAAGATTTTCAGAAAAAGTTCTAGATATTCCAAACTGTGCCTCCATAAAAGTAACAATAGCAGATACAGCAAAGGTTGAAGTTAAAACCAAGGCTATAGATAAAATTGAAATCTTTCTCATAAAATTGTGCTTGTCCATAAATACCTACTTTCTATTGTATAGTTAAAAGTATTTTATCATAAAAGACAAAATTGGAGAATACAAGAAAAAATTATTACCAATAATCATAAGTAGAAGGATATAAAGAGTAAGTTCTTATTAAAAAATTACATAAAAAAAATAGTCCCTTAAGGACTATTTTTAGTATCTTACATCACCATATTGTTCAGGATTTTCATTAAATTTTTTTCTAGCATAGGAGCAAGAAGGGATCAATTTTATATCATTTTCTTTTGCATAATCCACTACTTTATCCAAAAGTTCTCCTGCTATACCCTTACCACCATAAATTGGATTTACTACTGTATGGGTTATATCCCAAACTTTTTCTTCC
>JBQDYR010000010.1:2102-10042 GCA_052105355.1 Anaerococcus sp. | reverse complement strand
CAATATCCTATTTTATCACTACCATCAAAAGCTTGTGATTCATTTTGTTCTAAATTTAATTCTATTTTCATTTATCTCACCTCTAAAATGTTTATACCCAATTTATTTAATTTATATATAAGTGGGTAAATATATTATGAAATGTTTAGTACTTATTAAAGGAAAGGATTAATTATGAAAAAAAGAGAATTTAGAAAAAAATCAGTTTTTATCCTGTATCTAATAGGAGCTATTATTAGCGGGGCTATTATCTTTGCCTTGGGTAATGAGAGTAATCTTGGAACTGTCCTTATAGGAATAATTACAATCTTTATAGAATTTGCGATTTATAGAGGACTTATAGTTAATAGGATGGGAAGTGTAGAGGACTATCTTATGCAACTTAAAGGATTAAATTTAAACTTCTTTATTGTTAATATATTAATTTATGGTATAGGAGTATTAATTGCTTCTTTAACTGTAGGATCTATGATTCCATTAGGAGCTTTATCAATTCAAGGAGATTTTTCAAAAAAGGCTTTGCTTTCTACAGGTCTTGGTATGTTAGGACTTTCACTAATCTTAGCTATAATTTTCATGCTTATTACTTCTTATGCAAACTTTATAGTTGGAGATCCAAGAAATGATGAACTAGGTGCAATAGAAGCATTAAAAAAAGTATTTTCAACAGGAATTAGCTTACTTGGAAAAACATTTTTATCCATTTTAAAATACATAGTTCTTCCTATGGTAGTATTTATCATAATAATTGGAATAGTTGGAGCTTTATTATTATCTAGTGATTCAAATTTAGGTAGTTTTATAGTAATAACGATCTTAAGTATTATCTTTGGTGTGGCATATGTTTACTTTTTAGTAAAGTTTAATGGAGAACTTTCAGACCATTACTTAAATCTATATGGTGACTATGAAAAAACTTATGTAGATAATTACGATGATGATTCTGTAAGACTTACCAGAGAAGTAGAGATAGATCCAGAAAAAAATAATACTTTGGACTCAGAAGATACAGATGATTATGAAAATTAGTTTTTAAAAATTAATATACAATAATTTTAAAACCAGAGATAGTTTTTCTATCTCTGGTGTTTTTATGTCTACTTTTAATATCTAATATTAAATAATATCTAATATTAAAATTATATAAAATAAAATAATATTTTAAAAAATGCTAGAAAAAATATTTAAAACTTAGTATATTTCTTAAAATAAAATATAACATAATTTGCTTTTATTTAATATAAATATTTTTGAATATATATTTATCAATGGTATAATTAAAAGTGGAAAAACGTTTATGTAAATTATGGTGGTGTATTAATGAATATAAGCAAGTATTTATGGGCAAAAAAACAACCTGGTGAACTTAGAGATAGGTGGCTATCTCTAAATCAACATTTAGAAGATACAAGAAATATTGGATCTTTTTTATGGGAAAATTGGTTAAGTCAGGGACAAAAAATTAGAATAAGTAATGAACTTGGATACTTCGATCCTGAAGATAGCAAAAGAGTATTTATGTTTTTGTGTCAAATCCATGATCTTGGTAAGGCTACTTATAATTTCCAAACAACAAAAACTTTCTTTTCAACAAATGACCTAGAAGTAGCTATAAAGGAAAAACTTAGAAATGGAGGTTTTATAGATTTAGAAAAAAATCTTGCTTCTCCTAGAAAGACTCCCCATGCTTTGGCAGGACAGATGATACTGACTTGGGCAGGATTTGATGAAAATATTTCATCTATAGTTGGCTCTCACCACGGAAAGCCCGCTTTAAAGGGTGAAATAAAGCAACAGGTTGGATTTTTAAGTAATTATTATAAATCAGAAAATAAAAAGGATATTGATTATATCTTATGGAAAAAGGCTCAAGATGACCTAATAAAAAATGCCCTAAAAGAAAATGGATTTGAAGAGCCTAATGATCTTCCGAGTATAACAAAACATAGCCAAATTATCTTATCAGCCCTTCTAATAATGGCAGATTGGATCTCATCTAATGAGAACTATTTTCCACTTATTGATATAGATAAATTTGAAGTTGATAATCCAGAAACTAGAGCTCAAATAGCCTATCAAAAATGGGCAAGGGCAGATTTATGGGAAGCAGAAGATATTATAGATATTGAAAATTCTTTGGAAGAATCTATCTACAAGATACGATTTGGATTTAATCCAAGAGATCCGCAAAAGAATTTTGAGGATGTAATAAATCAGACAGAGGATCCAGGAATATTTATTTTTGAAGCCCCAATGGGAATGGGAAAAACAGAAGCAGCTTTGGTGGGAGTGGAACAACTTGCCTATAAGGCTAACAGAAGCGGGATGTTTTTTGGTCTTCCAACCCAAGCTACTTCCAATGGTATTTTTCCAAGAATAGAAAATTGGCTAGAAAAAATTGATTTTGATAGAGAAAATAAACACGGAATAAGGCTTGCTCACGGTAAAGCCTCTTTAAATGAAAGTTTTTCATCACTTTCTTCAAACATAAATGTCGACGAAACAGGTGAAGAGGTGGGAAATCAAACGGTCATTATAAACGAATGGTTTTCTGGTAGAAAAAAGACTTCCCTAGATGATTTTGTAATAGGTACTGTAGATCAATTTTTATTAATGTCTTTAAAGCAAAAACACGTTGCCCTAAGGCATCTTGGTTTTGATAAGAAAGTAGTTGTTATAGACGAAGTCCATGCTTATGATATTTATATGGACCAGTATTTACTAGAATCCCTAAGATGGCTTGGTGCCTATGGTGTTCCAGTAATATTACTTTCTGCAACCCTTCCATCAAAAAAAAGAGAAGATATGATAAAGTCTTATCTTTTAGGAAGAGGAGAGAGATCATCTGAGATAAAGAAAAAGCTTAAAGATTTAAATAAAGATGCTTATCCTCTTATTAGCTATACAGATGGAAATAAGATAAAACAATATAAGGATTTTACTATAGAAAAATCAAAAGATATAAAAGTTATAAAGCATTTTTCTGATGATATTCTTCCCTTAATAAGGAACTTATGGAACAATGACGGTATTATCGGAGTGATAGTTAATACAGTAAGAAAAGCCCAAGAACTTGCAAAAACATGCTCTGAAATTTTTGGAGAAGAAAATATAGAACTTTTACATTCAAGTTTTATAGCAACTCAAAGAGCAAAAAAAGAAAAAGAATTATTAGATATTATAGGAAAGGGAGCAAAAAGACCAAAAAAGAAAATAATAATAGGCACTCAAGTTATAGAACAGTCTTTAGATATAGACTTTGATGTCTTGATAACTGACCTTGCTCCAATGGATCTTATGATTCAAAGAATAGGAAGGCTTCATAGGCATGAAAATACAAAAAGAAGCAAAGCATACGAAAAACCCGTTGTTTATATAGCAGGCATAAATGAAGATTTTGACTTTGAAAAAGGTTCTATGGCAGTTTATGGACCATATATACTTGCTAGGAGTCAATACTACTTGCCAGATAAAATTACCATTCCAAAAGATATTTCAAAACTTGTGCAGAAAGTTTATTCGCATGATGACTTGGTAATAGATGATAATGTAGCTGTTCAATATCAAGAATTTTTTGAGAAAGACAAGGCTTTTAAAGAATTAAAAAAGAGAAAAGCAAAAGCGTTTTTATTAAATCAAAGGAAAACCAAGAAACAAAAATCTATGGTGGACTGGCTAGAAGGGGATGCTATCTTAAAAACAGAAGAAAAAGCTAATGCTCAAGTAAGAGATACCAGAGATACTATAGAAGTTATTGCCTTAAAAAAGATAGGAGATGGTTATGGATTATTTGGAGAAAATAAGGATATATCAAGTCTTATAGGAGATAATAAAATAGCTAAAAGTATAGCTAACAATACTCTAAAACTTCCAACAATTTTATCAATGAACTATAATATAGATAAAACAATTGACTATTTAGAAAATTATAATAGTAAAAATTTAGAAGAATTTCAAGAGCAACCTTGGCTAAAGGGAAGTTTGGGAATAATCTTTGATGAAAATAATGAATTTATATTAGGAAACTTTAAGTTAACCTATAGTGAAAAGTATGGTTTAAGCTCAGAAAAATTAGAAAGGAGTGATTAAGTGGGAAGATATAATTTACTAGAAGAGAAGTGGATATCTGTAATTGTTGATAAGAAAGGAACTTCCAAAGAAGTTTCTCTTATAGAAGTCTTTGAAAAATCTCATAAATATTTAGTACTCGCTGGAGATTCTAAAACGCAAGATTTTGCAGTTTTAAGAGTACTTCTGTCTGTGTTACATACGGTCTTTTCAAGATTTGATTTTAATGGAGATTCTTATCCTCAAGTAGAGCTAGATGATAGGTTTCGCCAAATTAATCTTGTAGAAGATGAAGAAGAACAGTTAGAATATAGTGAAGAATTATTTGAAACTTGGGAAAATCTATGGAAGAAAGGTGAGTTTCCTAAAATAATTTCAGACTACCTAATAAAATGGAAGGATCACTTTTATCTATTTGATGAAAAATATCCATTTTACCAAGTATTAATGGAAGATATTTCTGGAAAAAATATTAGTACTAAGTCAGGTAAACCTGGAAAAATATATGGTAAAAATTTGAATAGACTTATATCTGAAAGTGAAAACAAGACTGCTTTATTTGCTCCTAAATATTCTAAAAATAAGAGCAAAGATAAAATGACTTACTCAGAAATTGTAAGGTGGCTCATAACTTTCCAAGGATATACAGGTCTTTCAGATAAAACTACTTTTACAAGAGATAAATATAAAAAATCAAAAGGATGGATTTTTGATTTAGGAGGAATTTATCTAGAAGGAAACAATTTATTTGAAACATTGATGTTAAATCTAATTTTGGATAGTGAAGCCATAGCCAATGTTGAAAATAATTTGCAGAAGCCATGTTGGGAATATAGTGGCATAGAAAATATTGACAGGGCATTTAAGGGATTAAATCCTGATAACTTAAGTGAGCTTTACACTAATTGGTCAAGAGCAGTAAATATTGATACAGATTTTAGTGAAGATGAGGCTTTTTTCTTACATGCAGTAAAAATGCCAGACCTAGATCATAAATCATACTTTTTGGAACCAATGACTATTTGGAGATTTAATAATCAGGGAGAAAATAAAGACTACTATACTCCAAGAAAGCATAGTCCAAATCAAGCTTTATGGAGATCGTTTGGATTATTAGTTACAGATAGTCCAGAAGACACAGAAAAAAGATACAAAAAACCAGGCATAATGATTTGGTTAGAAAAAATTAAAGATATTATAGGAAATTATAATATCAGTGTAAATAGCGTTAGTATGGATGATGATAAAAATGCAACATCATGGAGACCAACTGACCAAATTTATGATAGCTTGAATACAAATCAATTCGTACTAACAGATATAGATAAAAATAGTTGGACTCCAACAATTACAGGAGTTGTCGATCAAAATAAAAGGATTATAAGCTTTAGATATAAAAACTTCTTATCAGATATAGCCACTATAAGAAATGATAAGTCAGGTAGTTTTATAAATAAAAATTTAGAAAAAATGTATTTTTTAGTAGATAGACCTTTTAGAGACTGGCTAGAGACTATAAAATTTGATGATGATAAGGATGAAAAAGTTTTTGAGTGGAGAAATACTTTAAAAAATTTAGCCCTTAAAGAAGCAAAAGAAATATTAAATCATGCAAGTCCAAGAGACTATAGAGGAAGGTTAGTAGAAATAAAAGGAGGAAAGGAAGAGTTATTAAATGTTGCTATAGCTTATAATCGTTTCGATTATAGTATTAGGAAAGATTTGGGATTATTGGAGATAAAAGATGGAAGAAAAAATAAGTAGAAATAAGAGTGTATATTCTGTTACTTATGGAATAGTAAAAAAAATAGACACTATGCAAAATGAATCCTTAAAAAAGGCAACACTTGCCAATTTAAGAAATTCTATCAATAGGCCACTTGTAGATGATATGAATGCATTTGCTTTTATTTTGGAAAATATGCCAGAAGATTTTATAGGAAAAGGAAAAGACTTTACTTATAAAGAAAAGGCTATAATTACAAGCTTACAATTATATGCCCTTCATCAGCAAGGTATTTCAGAAAGTGTTTTATTGGACGATGGAGAAAATAAGTGGCAAAATATTGGGTATTCTTTAGGTTTTTTAAGAGATGTAGAAGATCCAACATCCTTTGATAGAAGATTTAATGCCATGATTACATCATCAACTTTTGATGAGTTTTCCCATTATTTAAGACAGATGGTAAGTCTTTTAAAATCTAAGAAAAAATCAGAGGCCAAGGTTAATTATGCAAAACTTGCAGAAGACTTATTTAGCTTTTTGCTAGGAAACCAAGAAGAAATAAGATTAAGATGGGCTAGAAATTATTATAGTTTTAAAAAGAAAGAAAAAGGAGAATAAAATGAATAAAAGTAACTTATATCTAGATTTACATGTGATCCAAACATTGCCACCTTCAAATATTAATAGGGATGATACAGGCTCACCAAAAACAGCTCAGTATGGTGGAGTAAGAAGGGCTAGAGTATCATCTCAATCTTGGAAAAAAGCCATGAGAGACTATTTTAAAGAAAATAGTAAGGCGGAGAATGTGGGAGTAAGAACACTAAATATAGTTTCTTACGTAGCTGAGAAGATTTATGAATTAGATTCTTCTATAGAAGAAGAAAAAAGAATGAAAATGGCAGAAAAAGTTATAAATGATGCAGGAGTAAAAACTAAGGATCAAAAAGCTAAGGCACTCTTCTTTTTAGGTAATACTCAAGCAGAAAAATTAGCTAAAGCTGCAATAGAAGGAGCAGATAAAAAAGAATTAAAAGCTATATTAAAAGAAAATCCGGCTATAGATATAGCTCTCTTTGGAAGAATGGTAGCAGATGATTCAACCTTAAATGAAGATGCATCATCCCAAGTGGCACATGCTATTTCAACTCACGCTATAGACCAAGAATTTGATTTCTTTACAGCTGTAGATGATCTTTCTGAAGGATTATCTAATGCGGGGGCAGGTATGCTTGGAACTGTAGAATTTAACTCATCAACTCTATACAGATATGCAAATGTTGGAGTACATGAATTATTTAGGCAATTAAAAGATAAAGAATCCACTATAAATACCTTAAAGCTATTTATAGATGCTTTTGTAAAATCACTTCCTACTGGTAAGGTAAATACCTTTGCCAATCAGACTCTACCCCAACTAGTTCTTGTTACATTAAGAGAGGATAGGCCAGTAAACTTGGTAAGTGCCTTTGAAAAACCAATAAGTTCATCTAATGGATTTGTCGATAAGTCTATAGAAGAATTATTCAAAGAGTATAAAAAAGTAGAAAAATTTGTAGAAAAACCAATCTTTGCTAGGTTAGTAAGTACAGAAGAGGTAGTTTTAGACAGTGAAGAAATTATAGAAGAGCAATCATTAAATAAACTTTTAGAAGATTTTAAAGAAGAATTACAAGCTAGTTTAGAAGAAGATGGAGAATAATATGTCAACGATTTTATTGAAATTTGCATCTCCTCTACAAGCTTGGGGCACAAATTCTCACTTTAATATCAGACATACAGACCTTCATCCATCAAAATCTGCCCTAATAGGTATGATAGCAGCTGCTATGGGCTATAGGAGAGATCAAAATGTAGAAATTCAAAGACTTAATGATCTTGACTTTGCAGTAAGGGCAGACCAGATAGGAAATGTGACAAAAGACTTCCAGATAGCTAGACATCAATATATAGAAAAAAATGTATTTTTAACAGATAGGTACTACCTAGAAGATAGTATATTCCTTGTAGCTATTGGTTCAGAAAATAAGGAATTAATTGATAAGATTGAATACGCCTTAAAAAATCCATATTTTCAATTATTCCTAGGAAGAAAATCAGTTCCAATTAATGCTGACTTTTTCTTAGAAAAAAATGATAAAGATCC
>JBQDYR010000010.1:0-2092 GCA_052105355.1 Anaerococcus sp. | reverse complement strand
ATTTAAAAACTTATCCATGGATTGCAAAAGAATGGTATAGGAAAGGACATTCAAAAACAATTTCTATTTTTGCTGATGGCGATCTTATAAAAGAAGAAGATGAAATAGGATTTTCTGAAATGAGGAAAGATAGAGTAATTTCTTTTTCACAAAAAGCCAGAACCTTTAAAAATAGACAAGAAGTGAGAATAGATATTCAAATAGAGAATCAATACAAGGATGAAGAAGACCAAAGTTATCAAGGAAGTGAACATGATATTTTCGGAAGTGTTGAGGAGTAAGTATGTATATATCACAAGTAGAAATAGATCTTAACAACAGAAGAAAAATGAAAAACTTAAGCCATCTTGGTGCCTACCACAGCTGGGTTGAAGATAGCTTTCCCCAAGAAAAAGAACAAAGAAGTAGAAAACTTTGGAGAATAGATAAGCTTTCAGGAAAAAAATATTTAATTATAGTAAGTCAAGAAAAACCTAACATAGAAGCTTTGGAGAAGTTTGGAGTAGAAAATTCAGGAGAGACTAAATCATATGATAAATATTTGTCCTCTATAAATGCGGGAGATAAAATGAGATTTAGAGTAACCCTTAATCCGATAATATCAAGAAAAGAAGAAGGATTCTCCAGAGGTAAGGTATATCCAATATTAAATATTAGAGATCAGTTAAACTTTCTTTTAGAAAGAAGCGAAAAAAATGGATTTTCATTAGAATCCGATAATTTTACTATAGTAGAAAGATCCTTTGTTCCACTTAAAAAACAAGGAAAAAAATTAGTAGATTTAAGTAAGGTTACCTATGAAGGGATTTTAAAGGTTATAGATAAAGAACTATTTTATAAAACATTAACAAAAGGTTTTGGTAAGAAAAAAGCCTACGGATGTGGTCTGATGACTGTAATAAAAGTGTGATTTCAAATGAATAAAAATATTGGGGCAAAAAAAACTGAGTTAAATGAACTACCAAGAATTTCTGATAGGGCAAGTTTCCTATATATAGAACATGCCAAAATTTCAAGAAAAGATTCAGCGATAATTATAATAGATACTAGAGGAACTGTAAGAATACCTGCGGCTATAATTGGAGTACTCTTACTTGGTCCAGGAACTGATATAAGCCATAGGGCGGTAGAGCTAATCGGAGATACTGGAACAAGTATGGTTTGGGTAGGAGAAAGAGGCGTAAGGCATTATGCTCATGGTAGGGCTTTATCTCACTCAACAAGATTTCTAGAAAAACAAGCAAAACTTGTTACTAATAATAAGACTAGGATACAAGTTGCCAGAAGAATGTATGGTATGAGATTTCCAGGAGAAGATGTTTCAAAACTTACAATGCAACAACTAAGAGGAAGAGAAGGAGCAAGAGTTAGATCTGTTTATAGGAAATATTCAAAAGAATACAATGTTTTCTGGGATAAAAGAGAATATGATGTAGAAAATTTTGAAAGTGGATCAGTTATAAATCAAGCTCTATCAGCCACTAATGTTGCCTTATATGGTTTAGTATATAGTATAATTGTAGCCCTTGGTCTATCACCAGGACTTGGATTTGTTCATACTGGACATGATCTTTCTTTTGTATATGATATAGCAGATTTATACAAAGCAGAATTAACTATACCTTTGTCCTTTGAAATCGCTTCAAAATATGAAAAGAAAGACGATATAGGTAGAATAGCAAGGTTAAAGTTGCGTGATAGTATAGCAGATGGTAAACTATCTCGAAAAATTGTAAAAGATTTACAATATCTTCTGAAAATTGAAGAAGATCAAGTTAGTTTAGATATACTAAATCTTTGGGATGACAAAGATGATTTAAAATCCCATGGTGTATCCTATAAAGAAGGTGATCAAGATTCCATTAACAGTAGTAACACTAACTAATGCTCCAAATTCCCTCAGAGGAGATCTGACAAAGTGGATGCAGGAAATAGCCACTGGAGTTTATGTTGGAAACTTTAATGTAAAGGTAAGAGAAAAGTTACGGTCAAGGATTTTAGAGAATATAGGTGATGGTCAAGCCACAATTTCCTACGCTTATAGAAATGAAATAGGATATAAATTCGATACTATAAATACTCAAAGAGAATA
>JBQDYR010000009.1:0-24159 GCA_052105355.1 Anaerococcus sp. | reverse complement strand
ATGAAATAGTAAATATTGTGCTAGTTTAATTTACACAATATTATGGACTTGACTTTATTTCCTATACATAACAATTTCTTTACTTTTATTATACTAATAAAAATAATTGTAACAAAAGCCTTAGTAATAATGACAAGATTTTATTTTAAAGTACTCAAAATAAATTTTTATAGTATTCTTTAATAATTTGCATCTTTTACTATGAAATCTCAAAAAATTGAACAATAACTACTTATAAAATTACTACTCCTTTGCTTTTTAAGATAAAACAAGCCACTATAAGGAAAATACCTTATAGTAGCTTGTTAAGTTTTTTGATTATAAAATTTGTAAAAATGGAGATAAAAGACCCATTATAGCTCCTAGTAAGGCCCCTAGTCTGGTTATTGCTCTTAACTCTTTTTGAGCAATATCTAGAATTAATTTTTCAGTAAATTCTACATCAAAATTATTTATTTCATCTTCTACTATTTTAGATACATTAAATAGTTTTATTATTTCTGGTAATTCTGTTTTAACAAATTTATCAAATATCTCCTTAATAAAACCATATATCTTTGAAGAGTTTTCTTCAAAGATATTTAAAATATCATTGATATCTCTGTCTAACAATTCATTTATTAGCCTATCTACTAATAATGAAACTTCCTTATATATTTCTTTTGTGTTTAGAATTTCTTTTAATTTTTCAGAGAAATTATCAAGAATTTTTTCCCTATCAATATTTTTGATTTTTTTATCAAGGAAAGAAATTATTTCATTTTTATTTTCTGCTCTACCTATATAGGCTATTATTGTTTTAGATAAATCTTTTGGATTGATCATATCTAATATTTCTGGTGACAAGTCAGATATCTTACTTTCCATTATCTTATTTATTAAGGATTTAATAATTAAAAGTATATCTTTATTTGAATCCTCATCATTTATATAATTAATAATAGCTGAATATAACTTTTCGGTAATAGACTCTGTAGAAATAAATGTGGTTACTATTCTACTAACATTTTGTTCTACTGTATTAGAAATAGAGTTTTTAAGTTTATCTTGAATCTCTGGTGCATTTAGAATATCTCTTATATGATTTCCTATATCTTCTATATTTTCATCTAAATATCTATTTATTTCTATGTTTATTCTATCTGGTAAAATATTTTTTATTTTTCTTTCATCTTTTGAAAGTTTATTTAATTCATTGTTTAATTTATTATAGATTAAATCCTCTAACTCTTCTGATTCTAAGGATTTATCAAGGACTTTTTCTAAGTTATTTTTAATCTTATCATATATATTTTCATTATATATCTTAGTTTTAATAAGATTTATTATCTTATCCTGTACATTTTTACTTCTAATTTTAGTTATAAGATAATCAGTAAAAACAGATTTTGTTTTTTCAATTATTTCCTTGTATCTGTCTCCAAATAGACTTAATAATATATCTTTTACTGATTTTTTACTAGCTCTTAATCTATTTATTTTTTCTTGAATCCAAAGCTTGATTCTCGTATTTGTTTTTTCACTTGATAGAGTCTCTGCAATAGTCTCTGGAGATAGTAAGTATTCACCTACTGTTATTCCTATATTTTTAGCTATTCTTGCCTTTTCTTTTGGAATTAGACCTGGAGTAAATGGTATTTTAATTCCCATAAATCTTTTTTCATAGTGTGGTCTAAATAACATTTTTATAGCAAGCCAATTTGTTGCATATCCTATTATTGCACCGACTATCATCGGTATTATATATTTCATTTAATCACCCCGGTTTACTATATAGATAAGTTTACTTATATTATTTATAAATTCAACAGAAACCTATGTTAATAGAGTTAAATTTTATAGTAGCTTTTTATATAGTTTTGATATTTTTATCATCTTAAAATGTACCTTTTGATTTTTAAATATATCATGATTTATATTTTTCAAAATCTTATCTGTTTTATACATTATCCATCTATTGTTTTTCATAAAAGACAGATAGAAATTTTATATCATATCCATAATCTTATGTCAATATTCTCTCAAATAAAAAACGCCTCTAAATAAGCATTATAAGGCACTTTTTTGGAATTCACTGTTAGAAAGTTATTAAAAAATTCATATCTTATTAAAAATAAAGACCTATGAATTATTCATATGGCCCTTATCTTAGATTGTATACTTAATATATTTTTATTCCCACTCAATAGTTCCTGGTGGTTTACTTGTTATATCGTAAACTACTCTTCCTACTCCATCTACTTCATTTATCATTCTATTGGATAATTTTTGTTGGAGATCATATGGAAGGTTGGCTGCTTCTACCGTCATAGCATCAACTGAGGTTACTGCTCTTACTACTACTATATATTCGTAAGTTCTTGAATCTCCTTTTACTCCTACTGCTCTTAGTGGAGTAAATACTGTGAAGTATTGCCAAATATCACGGTTTAAACCGAAGTTTTTAACTTCTTCTCTAAGTATTGCATCTGTTTCTCTTACTATTTTTAGTTTTTCTTCTGTTATATCTCCTAAAACTCTAATAGCAAGTCCTGGTCCTGGGAATGGTTGTCTCCAAACCATATCATGTGGTACGCCTATGGACTCTCCTAGGGCTCTTACTTCGTCTTTAAATAGTTCTCTTAGGGGTTCTACTACCCCTTCGAAAAGCATGTCCTCTGGAAGCCCTCCTACGTTGTGGTGAGATTTTATAACTGAAGCTTTATCTTTTCCACTTTCAATAACGTCTGGATAAATTGTTCCTTGTACTAAATACTTTGCATCTCCAAATTCTTTTGCTTCTCTTTCAAATACGGTTACAAAGTGGTTTCCTATAATTTTTCTTTTTTCTTCTGGATCTGTTACACCTTTTAGAAGATCTAAGAATTCTTTTGAAGCATCAACTTTTTTAACGTTTAAGCCAATTTCAGAATATTGCTCCATAACTTGTTCTGCTTCATTTTTTCTTAAAAGTCCATGGTCAACAAAAATACATTGAAGATTATCGCCTATAGCTTTATGGACAAGTGTTGCGGCTACTGATGAATCTACTCCACCTGAAAGACCACAAATCATCTTTTCACCTTTATATTTTTCTTTGATTTCTTCAATTATTTTTGGTCCTAAATCTTCCATAACCCAAGTTTTTTCTGCACCTGCAATATTTATTACAAAGTTTTCTAGAATTTGGAAACCAAATTCTGAATGAACTACTTCTGGGTGGAATTGTACTGCAAATATCTCTTTCTCTACATTTTCAAATCCAGCTACAGGACAATTATCAGTCCAAGCAGTTTTATCAAATCCATCTGGTGTATCTACTACAGAATCTCTGTGGTTCATCCAAATGGTAGATTCTTCTGGTATATCTTTGAAAAGTTTTGCTCTAGTATCTACTGTTAATGGAGTTTTTCCGTACTCTCCCCTATCAGACTTTCTTATCTCCCCTCCAAAATAATGAGCAAGAGCTTGCATTCCATAACAAATTCCTAAAATTGGAACATTTAGATTTAAAATCTCTGGATTCAGTTTCAAGGATTTTTCATCGAATACAGATTGTGGTCCTCCAGTAAGGATTATTCCTGCGAGATCTTCTAAATCTAGGGTTTTTAAGTCTACATCGCAGTCATTAAGTTGTGCATATACTCCAAGTTCCCTAACTCTTCTTACTATAAGTTGATCATATTGACCACCATAGTTAAGGACTAATATTTTTCTTTTGTTCATCCTGCCTCCTTTTTTTTTTTATTATATATTTATTTCTCCAAATATTGCAAAGTATTTCATATAATCAATGTTTGTCATTTGATAGTAGATAAATTCGTCATCTTCCTTGATACTATGAAGGTGAGATTTTTTTATTACTTCTTGCCAAGGAGCATTTTCTTTTTGAGCTTTTACCATTATTCTAATTGCTAAGTTTTCTGTAAATACTTCATGGATTAAAGCTTCTAAAGCTTCTGTTCCGTAACCTCTGTTTTTTATAGAATCTTTTATGAGAACTTTTATCCAGGCAGTATCATCTTTAAGATCAACTTTTGCCATACCCAAAGATTCATCTTCTCCAATTTTTACTAAGTGCCAAAAATGAAAATCTTTCTTTTCTACATAGCTTTTAATGGTTTGATCTATGAAATCACTCGGATTTTCTATATTTTTTTCTGTAAAATATTTTAAATTTTTATGATTGAAAATATCAAGTTCTTTATTCTTGTCTTCTTCGGTAAATTTTTTAAAAAGAATTCTTCTTGAATGTAAAATCTGTGTGTTTTCCATCTCTCTCCTTTTTATCATAAAATTTGCTGCAACTAATGTGCAGCTAAATTTTTCTAGAAATTTTCTTTGTAATAATTGATTATTTCTGTCGCGGTTTGTTCGATTGTATTTGTTGAAACGTCGATAACTTTGCAGTCTAGTTCATCAAAAATTTCTTTGGCATAATCTAATTCTTGATATATTCTTTTTTTATCAAAATATTCTGCATGATTATCTAATCCAAAATTTTTAGATCTTTCTTCTCTGATATTTGAAAGTTTATCTGGATTTATTATAAGTCCAATTATCTTTTTAGGATCTACATCATAGATTTCTTGAGGTAGTCTTATCTCTGGTACAAGGGGAAGATTTGCTACCTTGTAATCTTTGGTTGCAAGCAATAAGGATAGAGGTGTTTTTGAAGTTCTTGATACTCCCATAAGAACAATATCCGCATGAGCAAGACCTCTCGTATCCCTTCCATCATCATATTTTACAGCAAACTCTACTGCATCTATCATTGAAAAATAATCTTTACTAAGTTTTCTGGTAAGTTTTTCTTCTCTTAGAGCTTTTTGTCCTATAACTTCTTCAAACCAATCAATAGCTGTAGATAAGATATCTAAAATCTTTATGTTCTCCTCTTCTGCCTTTTGATTTACATATTCTGCTAGCTCTTTATTTGCAACAGTCTGCACTATTATAGAATATTTCTTCGGAATAGATTCTATTACCTCATCGATTTTTTCTTTAGTATCAGTATTTGGTTTTCTTAGAATCTCTATACGAGTATTTGGAAAATGTGTAATAATTGAATGTACATAGGTTTCTGCAGTTTCCCCTGTTGAATCGCTTACTATATAAATTTGTAAAAAGTTATTAGTCATAATTACTCCTACTTTACTATTTCGTCAATTGCAAATATGTCTTTTATATTTTCTGAAATCGTGTTTAAAATTGCGAGTCTATTGTTCTTAACTTTTTCATCTTCAACATTGATCATGGTATTGTCAAGATATTCGTTACCTAGTGAACTATTTGAAGCAAGTTTTTCTAGAACTTCATTATAAGATCTAGAGTTTATGTTTGATTCTATATCCAAGTTTTTAATAGATTCATAGTAATTTTTCTCAAGTTCATTTTCTAGTAGATTTTCATCTACTTCTGGAAGTTCTTCAATATTTTTAGTGAAATTATTGATTCTTCTAAAGTAAGTTAAAGCTTCTTCTGAATCTTCATTTTCCATAAAATGACTTAAGTCTTTAACCTTTTTAACTATTCTTAAAATATTAGTTTCATTAGTTTTTATAACCGAATTTACAATATCATACCTATATCCTTGGTCTATAAGTATATTTCTAAGCCTATCTATAATAAAAGCAATAACTTTTTCTACAGTTGTGTCATAGTCAAAAGATAAGGCATTTACTTCTGTATAAATAAAGAGGGAATCTTTTATCATCTCTTCTAAATCTATATCGATTTTATTTTCTATAATAATATTTATAACACCTATTGCTGCTCTTCTTAGTCCAAATGGATCTTGAGATCCTGTTACGTATTTTTCTATAGCGTATAGACCAATTATTGAATCTAGTTTGTCAGCTATAGATAATACTATACCTGCTCCTGTTTTTGGAAGGGAATCTTCTGCATTTCTAGGTTGATACTGTTCTTCTATTGCTGTTGCTATACTATCTGAGTGACCAGAATTTTTGGCATAAATTCTTCCCATAGTACCTTCTAATTCTGTAAACTCTATTACCATCTTGGTAACAAGGTCTGCTTTAGAAAGTTCTGCAGCTTTTACTAGAGATGCTTCAACATCTTCTCCTAGTTTAAATAATTTCAAGTAAGAAGTGGAAAGTTTTACTAGTCTTTGACTTTTTTGGTACATATTACCAAGACCTTCAAAGAAGGTTAAATCTTTAAGTTCTTCTATATATTCTTCCAAGTTCTTTTCGTTATCTATATCATAGAAGAATTTTGCATCTTCTAATCTTGCAACTAGAACTTTCTTATTACCATTAACTACATTTTCGCTTGCAGTATCGTCACCATTTCTTACAACTAAGAAATATGGCATAAGGTTTCCTTGATCATTTACTACAGGGAAGTATCTTTGATGCCCCATCATTGGTGTGATGACAACTTCTTTTGGAAGTTTTAGGTATTCTGTATCTATTTCTCCAATCAAAACTGTTGGATATTCTACTATATTTACTACTTCATCAATAAGTGCTTCGTCTTTTAAATATGAACCACCCTTTTCGCTAGATAGTCTATTTAAACCACGAACAATAATATCTCTTCTGTCTTTATATTTTAAAATAACATAATTTTCTTTTAGAAGTTCTTCATAAGAATCTATAGAGTTGATTTCAATATTATCAGATCCTAGAACCCTATGACCCTTAGTTATATTTGATACCTTTATACCTTCTGCTTCAAAAGGTAAAATTTGATCATCAAGTATGGAAACAAAGTATCTGATTGGTCTTGCAAATCTTATATTTTTACCACCCCATCTCATAGATCTTTTAAAAGATAAGGATTTAACTAGGTCAAATACATTTTCTTCTAATACTTCTTTAACTGATTTGGATTCTTCTTTTTTTTCTACAAAGATATAATCTTCACCCTTGTATTCTTTGATAACTACATCATCAATTTCTGCCTTTTGACCTCTCAAAAATCCTAGAAGTGGTTTTTGAGCCTCTCCTTGTTCATTATAGGCAATTTTCTTACTTGGTCCTCTTACAGAAATTAAGCTTTCTGCTTGTATAGATTCTATTCCATCTAATAATACGACAAATCTTCTTGGTGTTGACTCAACTTCTATATTTTCACAAGTTAATTTATTTTCATCAACTAATTTTTGGAACTTTTCTTTTAATTGTTTTTTTGTAGAGTCTATATAGTCAGAAGGAAATTCTTCTACACCAATTTCTAATAAATACTTACTCATTTTCTTCATCCTTTCTTAGGAGAGGATAGTTTAGCTCTTCTCTTTTTTCTATATATTTTGCTGCAACTTTAGAAGAAATATCCCTAACTCTTTTAATATAGTGACTTCTTTCTGAAACTGAAATTGCACCTTTGGCATCCAAGGTATTAAAAGTATGAGAAGCCTTTAAAACATTGTCATAAGCAGGATATATTAAACCTAGGTCAATTAGCTTATTAGCCTCTTTTTCGTATGTTTCAAAAAGTCCTTCCAAAACTTGGTTATCTGCATCTTCAAATGAATATTTTGAGTTTTCATATTCTGGAATTTTAAAAATATCCCCATATTTCAAATGTTCATTCCATTGTATATCATAAACATTATCCACATCTTGAAGGTACATACAAATTCTTTCAAGGCCTATGGTTATTTCTCCACTTTCAAGTTCGCAGTTTATTCCTCCTACTTGTTGGAAGTATGTAAATTGTGTGATTTCCATTCCATCAAGCCAAACTTCCCAACCAAGTCCCCAAGCTCCTAGTGTTGGTGATTCCCAGTTATCTTCTACAAATCTTATATCGTGCTCTTTTGGATTTATACCTATAACTTCTAAACAATTTAGGTATAAGTCTTGGATATTATCTGGTGTTGGTTTTAGTAATACTTGTAGTTGGTGGTGTTGGTAAAGTCTGTTTGGATTTTCCCCATACCTACCATCTGCAGGTCTTCTAGATGGTTCTACATAAACAACTGACCAAGGTTCTTTTCCCAAGGATCTAAGGAAGGTATTAGGATTCATAGTTCCTGCTCCCTTTTCTGTATCATAAGGAAGCATAACTGCACATCCTTGTTTTTTCCAATAGTTGATTGATTTTAATATTAAATCTTCAAAGTACATTTTATCTCCTATTTTCGATAGATTTATAAATCCATTCTATAGAATTGAATTTTTTAAGTTCTAGTTTTTCTAGACAAAAGTCCATTATTAATTTTCCAATCTTTTCAAGTCCAATATCTGAAGTTTCAATATTTTCTAAGTCTGTTGAACTTGTATATAAAAGTTTTCTTAGAAAATTCACCTCTTCTTTAGACAAAAAAATTTTATCCTTAACTTTATTTCTTTCTTCAAGACTTACTAATGATGAATATTCATGGCTGAAATATGCATCTTGATTAGATATCTTTTTTCCTGAAAAAATACAGGTTCCAAGATTTGGTTTAAAGCCTGAATAGGATATATATTTTAGTAAAAATCCATAAAAAATATTAATTCTATTTTTTTTTGAATTTTCAAAGGCCTCAAAGCTCTTATCTAAAAGTTTATAAGTTGTATATGATTGAGTTTGGTCTATTGTCCTTAACAACAAGTCACAAATTGCCGATTTGTATATTATTATATCAAAATTTTTGTTAGATTTCGAATATGATTGGACTAGGCTAGCTTCTTTTATCCCATAAAAATCTGTTTTGGTCTTATATAAACTATATTCTGCTTTTACAAATCTCATAGTTACCGATAGATTTTTATTTTTAGGTTTTAAAACTCCTCTAGCAAGAATAGAAATTCTACCTAATTGTTCAGTAAAAACTTCTATTATTTTAGATGATTCTTTATAGTTAAATTCTCTTAATACAAATCCATTGACTCTATCAAGATCAATTGTAACCAAATCTATCCACCAATTTTTGTTTCTTTCTCCAGTCTTTTTCTACCTTAACCCAAAGTTGTAAATTAACCTTGGAGTCCATAAAGACTTCAATTTCTTTTCTCGCTTCAATTCCTATCTGTTTGATTTTCCTACCACCCTTACCTATTACTATTTCTTTATGAGATTTTTGTTCTGCAATAAGAGTAGCATGGATATCAATCATTTTCTTATTCTCTCTCTCTTTAAAAGAATCTATTCTTACATATATACCATGTGGAACTTCGCTTGAAAGATTAATAAGGGCCTTTTCTCTTATAATTTCTGATACTATAAATCTTTCGTTTTTATTGGTAATCATATCTTCTGGGTAATATCTAGGTCCCTTTGGTAAGATTGATTTTACTTCTTCTATATATGTGTCTATATTTTCATCATTTAGAGCAGAAATTCCTATGATTTTTTCGAAAATCCCCATTTTTTCAAACTTATCAATAAGAAAATCAAGCTCTTCTTTAGAAATAAGATCGATTTTATTTATCAAAAGTATCATAGGAACGTTGATATTCTTTAACATATCTAGAATCATTTGATCAAGTCTACCTATCTTTAAACTGTTATCTACAATTAAGGTAACTACATCAGAATCTTTAAGAGAATATTCTGAAACTTCCAAAAGATGTGCTTGAAGTTTATTTCTTGGTGTTTGGATACCAGGTGTATCTAAAAATATAATTTGACTTTCATCATCGTTGTAGATGATTTGTATTTGATCTCTGGTGGTTTGAGGCTTATTTGAAATAATAGAAACTTTTTCTCTTATTATTTTCTCCATTAGAGTTGATTTTCCAACATTAGCTCTTCCTACTACTGAAACAAATCCTGATTTCATACTTCCTCCAATTTGTTTTTTTTAAATGATAGAGGCAAAATTTCATCTATCGTGTAAACCTTGTAATCATCAATTGAATTTGCAAGGACTATTTTACTATCTTCGTCCAAAAATTCCGCCATAAATTGTCTACAAACACCACAAGGACTAGTATCATTTGCATCGGCTGTTATTATTATAGTATCTATATCCAAATGTCCATCTGATATTGCCGAAGTTAAGGCTGATCGCTCTGCACATATTGTTGCGGGATAAGCTGCGTTTTCAATATTAACTCCCTTATAAATTTCTCCTGTTTTCGTTACTACAAGGGCTGAAACCCTAAAATGAGAATAAGGTGAGTAAGAATATTTTTTGTTTTCTATAGTTTGCTTTATTAAATCTTTTAAATCATATTTCATAAAAATGCTCCAAACATTACAAATGCTAAAAGTGAACCGAGGATTGCTCCCCTAATAATCTCTGGTAGAGAATGGATATCTGCTTCAAATCTAGATTCTGCAACTATTACTGCAAGCCCATAAAAGAGAAAAATCACAAATAAATTTTCCTTACTAAGCATAGCACCAATAGTTGCAACTGAAAATGAAACTGCCGAATGGCCTGAGACAAAACCACCATGAAAGGCGGTTCCTCTTCCCTTATATAACAATCCCTTTAAAAATATGGTTAATATTATCACTATGGAAATAGTAACAAGGGCTAGGTGAGAAGGCCTTCTAGATATCCTAATAAAAACAGAGTTTGAAAAATTGGTAAATTTGTCAAAGAAGATTAAATAGCCTATAAAAATTGATACCAAAGCTGAAATAAAAGTCGCTGCTGCTGAAACATCTTTGGCAGCCTTAGCAAGTTTTGAATACCTTCCTTTACTTGCCAAATTTACTGTTTCTTCAAGTGCTGTATTCATTAATTCCATACAAATTACAAAGGCTATAGAAAGGATTAAAAAAATCATTTCGACCCTTGAAACATTAAAAAATAATGAAGCCAAAAGAACTAATATGCAAACAATAACATGAAACTTCATGTTTTTTTCATTGGATATTGCATATACTAAACCTTCAAAAGCATAATCAAAACCCTTTACAAATTTTTCTCCAGGCGTTTTTGCTGTATTTACAAAAATCTCACCTTGATCTTTGTTTTCTATCTCTTCAAGTATCTCTTTTTTAATCTCTTCTTTTAATCTTTTTTCATCCATTATTTAAATACTCCAAGATTTTTCATAACTATTTTTTCTTTATTTCTCATGACTATCTTATCCTGATCTTCCATATGGTCATATCCCAAAAGATGTAAGATAGAATGGCAAGATAAATACATAAGTTCTCTTTCAAGGCTGTGACCTAACTCTTTTGCTTGATCTTTTGCTATATCCATGCAAATGACTATATCACCCAATACTGGTTCAAAAATTTCATAGGGGTCTTTTTCTGCCCTTATAAGTTCTTCCTTATTTTCATATATAGGAAAAGACAGAACATCTGTTGGTCTATCTACTCCTCTATATTCTCTATTTAATCTATGGATTTCTTCTTTATCTACAAATGTAAGCGAAAGTTCTAATTTATCGCTTATTTCTTCTAGTCTAAAAACTTCCTGAGCAACTTTTTTTAAATCCTCATCAAAGTTAATTTCTTGATCTGTAGTATTATTCACCAGAAGTTTCATTTTTTGCTTTTTCCTTGTTTTGTCTTGCTTCTTGTCTTTGATTTTCATCTGATTCGTAGGCATCAATTATTCTTTGGACTAATGGATGTCTTACAACATCTATAGACGAAAATCTCATAAATGATATACCTTTTACATTATCTAATATCCTTGATGCAGAAGAAAGGCCTGATTTTTTGCCTCTGGGAAGGTCTACTTGTGTTATATCTCCTGTAATAATGGCCTTTGACCCATAACCAAGTCTTGTTAAAAACATCTTCATTTGTTCATGAGTAGTGTTTTGTGCCTCGTCAAGTATTACAAATGAATTATCCAAGGTTCTTCCTCTCATATAAGCTAGGGGTGCAATTTCTATAACTCCCTTTTCTACCAAACTTTGATAGTTTTCAAAACCAAATATTTCAAAAAGTGCATCATAAAGTGGTCTAAGATATGGGTCTACCTTATCTTGTAAGTCTCCTGGCAAGAATCCTAAACTCTCTCCTGCTTCTACAGCTGGTCTAGTTAGGATAATTCTATTTACTTCTCCTCTTTTAAAGGCTGCAACAGCTGCTGCTACAGCTAGATAGGTTTTTCCTGTACCAGCAGGTCCTATACCGAAAACTATGTCTTTTGATTTGATCATTTCCACATAAGACTTTTGTCCCAAGGTTTTTGGTTTTATGGGTTTTCCCTCTGCTGTCGATATAATGACATCATCTAATAGAGATTTTATTACGTCTTTATTTTCTCTTTCCATCATATCTGCATGGTATTTTAAAGTTTGAAATTCTAGAGTCTTGCTATTTTCTACAACTTTTGCAAGCTGTTCGATAAGCTCTTGTGCAAGCTTAACTCCTACTTGATCTCCCTTTATAACCAGTTTATTATCTTCAGTTTTAATTTTTACACCAAAACGATTTTGAATATATTTTCTATTCCTGTCAAAATTACCAAATAAAATCATTAAATTCTCTTGACTTACTATTTCTATTTCCTTTTTAATAATAATCACTCCTATTTGTATTGTCTTAATATTATACCATTTTTAGCCTTTTTGGCTAAAATAAAAGATTTTATGCGTTACAAAAAACTCTTGCAAAATTTAATCCTACAAGAGTTTTATTATTTTACCTAAAAGCTTTTGGTTTTCCTAAAATTTCTGAATAAACGATGGCCTTTTTCATTTCAGACCTGGTCATTTTTATTCTACTTCCAGCTTTCTTATCTACTTGATACTTATGTTCTTTCTTAGGTTTTGTATAAGTTTGCCTTATATTGTTTTCTCTACTTTCCCACAAGTATTTTTCGGGTTTTTTAACTTTATTTTTCATTTGAGTTTTATTTTTTTCAAACTCTTTAGCTTTTTGTCTTTTACTTGTTATATCTGATGGAAATTCATCTATAATCCCTTCAAAAAGACTTGTAAATAGACCTTTTTTCATTATATATCACCATCTTCTGGATTGGATATAGATTTTCTCATTTCTGTATCAGCATTAATATTTTTCATATTATAATAATCAAGAACACCCAAATTTCCATCTGACAAAGCTTTTGCTATAGCTTCTGGTATCTTTGATTCTGCTTCTACTACTTTTGCCCTATTTTCTTGTTCTAGAGCTATAGCTTGAGATCTTCTTTCTTCGGCTTTAGCTTGGGCAATATTTTTATCTGCCTCTGCTTGTTGAAGTTGTAATTGAGCTCCAACGTTTCTTCCTATATCAATATCTGCTATATCAATTGATAAAATTTCAAAAGCTGTTCCTGAGTCTAGTCCTTTTCCGAGAACTGTCTTTGAAATATTGTCAGGATTTTCCAAAACTTCTGAATGAGAGAATGATGAACCAACTGTAGTTACAATACCTTCACCAACTCTGGCAATTATTGTTTCTTCTCCAGCACCACCAACAAGTCTATCAATGTTAGCTCTAACTGTTACTTTTGCTATTACCAAAACTTCGATACCATTTTGGGCGACTGCAGAAATTTTTGGAGTATTAATTACCTTTGGTGTTACAGAAACTTGAACTGCTTCAAATACATTACGTCCAGCAAGGTTCATTGCTGCTGCTTGCTCAAAGGTTAGATCAATGTTTGCTCTTTCAGCTGCAATAAGAGCATCTACAGCCTGGTTTACATCACCACCTGAAAGGTAATGAGATTCTAAGTCTTGTGGTTTTATCATTATTCCTGCCTGGTGAGATTTAATAAGTGCGTTCACTATTAAACTTGGTTTTACCTTTCTAAACCTCATAGCAACTAGGGCTGCCATAGAAATTGCAACTCCAGAAAATCTTGCTGTTATCCAAAGACCTACTGGCACCATGGTTAGGAATACGAAAATAAATATTACAATTAAAATTGGAATAATAGGTATATTAAATGACATCATTATCCTCCTCTACTTCTTGTACAATAATATGTCCATCTTTTACTTCTCTTATGATTATCTTTCTGTCTTTTTTTATAAAATCTCCATTAGACTTTGCATCATAGGAATTATTATCTACCCAGATGACTCCTGTCGGCCTTAGGGTAGTTTTTGCTACACCTATTTTTCCGATAAGACTAGTATAATTTCTTTTGGAGTTATATCCTCTTTCCTTGGTTTGTACTTCATTAAGGATCGCCTTGTCAAAAAGCTTTGCCCTAAATCCAAGTCTTACAAAAATAATAACCGAAACTATTACTCCGGCTGCAGTAGTTAGTAAAACTATAAGACCTGTAAAGTTATTATCAAAAGCATCAATCAGTGAATACCCTGTAAGGACAATCCCTGCCACGCCTATTATTCCAAATGATGGAATAAAAAGTTCTAAAGTTAATAAAAGAACACCAGATATAAATATCAACACAGTTGTTAAATCGGCTCTTCCTTGGATTAGGTTTATCCTATAAAAGAATATAAAAAATCCTAAACTTAGAATAGTGAATAATATCTTTTTCTCTGTGAATATTATAGCCACAAGGCATATAAAAGCTAGAGTAAAGCTTATTGCTAAAATTATATCATTTGCCAACACTTTCCCCTCCCTTCTCTAAGAAAATTTTTCTTATAAATTTTTCTTATACTAAATAAATACCCAAGATTATAGATATATTAGTTTTTTCTATAAATAATAATGTATTTATTAATCGTTTTAAAAAAAGCTCACTTGAAAAAGTCAAGCAAGCTAATGATTTTATTCTGTAAGTTCTTTTAATTTTCCTGTAACTTTGTAAGGTACTCTTTTTAGTTGTTCTATATTTTCTACTCCCAAAAGTCCCATCACAATTTTTAACTTTTGGTTTAAATCTTTTAGATATGCTATTGTATAATCATATCCACCTCTTATAAGATAGGATAGGACTTCTCCTGATATGGCACACATATCTGCTCCAAGTATTAAAGCCTTAGCAACATCTAGAGCATTTCTTATACCACCTGATCCTATAAGAAAAATATCCTCAGATACACTTCTTACATCCATGATAGCCTTAGCTGTTGGGATTCCCCAATTATAGAGTTCTGAAAAATCAGTATCGAAGTTTCTTAAATCTTCTATTTCTATAAAGTTTGTCCCACCCATACCTGCAACATCTATATATTTTACTCCTGCATGTAAAAGTTTTTCTGCAACTTCTTTGGAAATTCCAAAACCTACTTCTTTTACTATAACAGGTACATCAAGTCCCTTAGTAATAGCTTTGATATTTTCAATAGAATTAGAAAAATCTTTATCGCCTTCTTCCATGACTAACTCTTGGCCTATGTTCAAATGGATTTGCATGGCATGGGCATCAATTAATTTTTTAGCAAAATTATAGTCTTCTAACTTATGATTAATACCAAGATTTCCTATTCTTAAAATACTTTCATGATCTTTTACTGTTTCAAATGAAGATCTTGTTGTTGAATCTGTAAGTGCTATCGCCTCTGATCCTACAGCCATAGGTATATTTAAATCTTCACAAATGTTAGAAAGGTCGGTATTGATATCTTCGCTTGCTTCTCCTCCACCTGTCATGGCGTTTATCATAATTGGCATAGATATTTTTTTTCCTAGAAATTCTATAGAAGTATCAATCTTATTATAGTTTATCTTACTTAAGGCATTATGCTCAAGATATACATCTTCTAGAAGAGTTTTAGATCTACACTCACTTTTTAGATAGTTTTCTATATGCTCATCTTTTCTTTGTCTTCTTAATTTGTCCATAATTTCCTCTTTTTACTCATCCCCCTACTCATTATCTTCAGCTGGAGTTTCCTGAGCTGGTGACGATTCAGCAGGTGATTGCTGTTCTGGCGTATCATAATAACCTTCTGGTGGTTGATCATGGATTTCTACTCTACCATCTGGATAAGTGTATTCGTAGTAGGTGTAGGTTTCATATTCTATTTGAGTTTGTTGAGGTTGAGGCTGATATTCAACTTGCTGTTGAGGCTGAGGTTGATATTTTTGAGTCTGTTCTTGATTAGGACTTACTTGAGAATTAGAACTTTGTTCATCAGTCGATTGTGTTGAATCTTGATCTATAGACTCAGTAGGTATTATTGAGTTTTCAGTTTTTATAGATTCCTCATCCGTCTCTTTCTCATAAGAAAATCCAAAGTATTCATCGTAGCTTGAATCTGATTTGGACCAATTAGCAAGCTTATATTCAGAGAATACTTCATCTACTATATCCCAAGTTTTTTCATAGTTTGGTATATAATAACTTACTCCATTCATCATTTGAGCTACACCTGGTACTATATAAGTTTCAACATCAGTTGATGAAAAGTTTTTAATATTTGAAGCAATGTTTACCATTATAGAAAGTGGTACATTAGTCTTAACATCTTCAAAATAGGTTTTTATGAAGGTAGTAAGATTTATTTCTGATGATTTTTTAACCATCTCATCCACCATAGCTTTCATAAACAGTTGCTGAGTTCCTACTCTTCCTAAATCACCATTTTGGTAAATACTTCTAGTTCTTAAATACCAAAGTACTTCTTCACCTGAAAGATGATTTTCTCCAGGATTTATATCTATATAAGTACCTCTTTTTACATTTATACCTTCAGGTACATCATAGTCTACTCCTCCTAGAGCATCTACTATTTCTACAACTGCATCATAGTCTATTTCTGCATAATAGTCTATATCAATTCCCAAAAAGTTCCTTAAAGTTTGAAGTGTAAGCTCTATTCCTCCATAGGCATGGGCATGATTTGCCTTGGTAAATTCATCTCTTACTTTTATTCTTGAGTCTCTAGGAATGGATAAGATATCAACTTTTCCTGTCTCGGTATTTACCTTGCATAGCATCATAGTATCTGTTCTAGTAAAGTCTCCTGGATCAGAGTCAGGATTTTTATCAACACCTACCAAAAGAACCAAAAGTTCATTATCTACTATTTGATTTTTATTTTTTTCTGCCGCCTGAACACCAAAATTTTCAATATTTTTTCTGTCTTGTAGTATATCCAAAACTTTATTTGATCCAAAAAAGACCAAACCCAGTATAAGGATAGAAGTCAGAAATCTTTTTATTTTCATATTTTCTCCTTATAGTTATGCGCCTTTATTATATCATAAGACTTATAGCAAATAAATAAAACTTATATCCTAGAGTATAAAGTCATATTAAAAAAAACTATTTCTTTATGAAAATAGCTTTTTTTAATCTTTTATTTTAAATTTTTGTAGTTTTGATATGCAGAAAGTGACATAACAATGGCAACTATAAGTATCAAATACCAAAACGGCTTTTCTTTTACATACCTATAAATAGCTAAAATATATAAAAGAAAACTTGAAATTGCGCTAGATATAAATTGTGTTTTATAAAAATCAATTTTCTTCATGTTCTATTACTTCGTTTAATGTTCTCCAAGAAAGAAGAGCACATTTTACCCTTTGAGGCATGTTTGATATATTTTTGAATGCAACTGCATCCCCAATTTTATCTAAATCATCTTCACTTTGATCTTGTCTTTTTATCATTTTTATGTAGATACCAGCCATTTCTTGGGCTTCTTCTAGAGTTTTTCCCACTATTTCATCACACATAACACTGGTCGATGCTTGACTTATAGCACAACCATGACCTGTAAAGGCTGCATCTACTATTTTATTTCCATCTAATTTTAATTCAAGTTCTATCTCGTCTCCACAACTTGGATTGTGTCCAGGCTCTTTTATATCTGGATTTTCAAGAGATCTCTTATTCTTTGGATTCCTTGAATTTTCAAGGATAACTTGAGTATAAATATCTTCTAAATTCACTATAATCCCATAACCTTTCTGACGTTTTTAAGTTCATTTGCAAAAAGTTCAACTTCTTCTTTGGTATTGAAGATAGAAAATGATGCTCTACAAGTTGAAGAAACATTTAAGTATTCATGAAGAGGCATAGCACAATGGTGGCCACTCCTTACACCTATACCCTTAGCATCCAGAATTGTTGCCACATCATGTGGATGAATATCATCAAAGGTAAAGGATACTACAGAGCCTGTCTTTGAATTTACTGGATAGAAAACTTTAATATTTTCTATATCCTTAATTAGATCATAGGCATATGCAGCAAGTTCATGCTCATGTTCAAAAATCTCTTCTAAACCTATATTTTCTATATAATCTATAGCAGCACCAAGTCCTACTACTCCACCAACATTTTGTGTACCTGCTTCAAATTTTGTTGGTGGTTTTTCAAATGTAGATTCTTGTTCATGTACATATTCTATCATATCTCCACCAAGATTAAATGGAATCATTTTATCTAAAAGTTTATATTTTCCGTACAACACTCCAATCCCAAATGGAGAGAAAAGTTTGTGTCCAGAAAAGGCTAAAAAGTCACAGTCAAGATCTTGTACATCTATAGCTTTATGAGGGGCAAGTTGACAGGCATCAACTACTGCTATAGCACCAACTGAATGGGCAAGGTCTACAAGTCTTTTTACATCAACCATCTCTCCAGTAACATTTGATGAAGCTGTAAAAGCTAGAATTTTAGTTTTTTCTGAAACTTTCTTCTCTAAGTCATCATAGTCAAGTGTGAAATCATCTTTAAGGTAGGCATATTTTAAAACTGCCCCTGTTCTTTTTGCGACCATTTGCCAAGGAACAAGGTTGGCATGGTGTTCAAGAATAGTTATAAGGATTTCATCACCTTCACTTAAATTAGATAGACCATAGGAATATGCAACCAAGTTTAATGACTCAGTTGCATTTCTTGTAAAGACAATTTCCTCTGATCTTTTAGCATTTATGAAGTTTTTGATTTTTTCTCGTGTATTTTCATAAGCTTCTGTAGCTTTCCATCCAAGATAGTGAGCTCCTCTGTGGGGATTAGCATTTGAATATTTGTAAAATTCATCTACTGCTTCCAACACTTGGTAAGGTCTTTGGCTGGTTGCTGCAGAATCTAAATAAATTATATCCTTACCTACTTTTTTTCCATCAAGAAAAGGAAAGTCTTGTCTAATTTTTTCTAAATTCATTAGTCTTCAATCCTTATATTCATAGAATGAACTTTCTCTTTTAGTTCTTCCCTTAGCTTCTTATCTTCAATCTTATCAAGAGTTGGGGCAAAGTTTGCTTCAAGCATCAAGCTTTGAGCTTTTTTCTTAGAAAATCCTCTAGACATAATATAGTAAAGCATGTCTTTATTTAGTCTTCCAACACTTGCTGCGTGATTACCAGAAACTTCTTTTTCTTCATTTAAAAGTACTGGGGCAGTCTTGTTTATTACATCGTCTGATAACATCATAGAATAATCACCAATCTTACCATCAGCCTTTACACAACCTCTTTTAAGGTCTACAACACCCTTCCATTGTTTGATTGCTCTATCTTTTAAAGCACCATTAAACATAGCATTTGAATCTGTAGTTTCTGCTGTATGTTCGTTTACGGCTATCATGTCAAAAAATTCATCGTTTTGTTTAAAGTAAACTCCATTTTCTTCAAGTTTAGAGTTTTCCCCTGATAAATAATTCTTAATAGATACTAGGGAATAATCTCCACCAAGTTCTATATAGGAAATATCAAGAAAAGCATCATCTCCTATTATAGAAGCTATAGATTGTAGATTCTTTGATTTTTCCCCTAGGTTTGAAATTACTACAAGTTTTGCTTGAGCATTTTTACCTACATTAATTCTTATAAGAGAATTAAGAATAATTTCCTTACTATTATCTGAAGTAAAGTTTACCAAGAAGGATGACTTGGATCCTTCTTTTGCATTTATATCTATTCTTGAAACAAGTTGTGAATTTTCATCGTCTAAGTTAAGATTTATAGTTTCTGTATCACACTCACCCTCTACATCTCTATAAAAGTTGTAGTTACAATATTCTCTATTTTCTTTTAGAATGTCACTTGAAAGTCCGTGATCCAAGCCATTAAAAGCTTTATCTACTGATTCTTTTATTTCCTTAGATCCTTCTTTGTAATAGTCCTTAGACCAAACTATTTCTGGCCTATATTCTACATAGTTTAATCCAAGTTGCCTCCATGTAGGCATTCTCATTTCATTTACTTTATACATATCAGCCATTTGCTCCTTCCAACTCAATATCAATTAAGTTATTCATTTCTACTGCATATTCAAGCGGAAGTTGCTTAGCTATTGGTTCTGCAAATCCTCTTACTATCATGGATTTAGCTTCGTCTTCAGGAATACCTCTACTCATTAAGTAGAAGATTTGACCTTGGTCTAATGAACCAATCTTTGCCTCGTGACCGCAATCTACATCATCGTTTCTAATATCTAGTACTGGAATTGTATCTGATTGACTTTCTTCACTTACCATTAAGTTTTCACAGTCTACTGTTGATTTTGATCCTGCTGTATTCTTTTTCATTTGAACTAAGGATCTAGTCATAGATTTTCCAGTTCCTGCTGTAATTGATTTAGTTAAAGCAGTTGAATAGGTATTTGGAGCAAGGTGGATCATTGAACAACCATTGTCTATATATTGTCCATCACCTGCAAAAGCTATACCTGTATATTCTGCTGATGCATATTCACCATTCAAAACTGATGTTGGATAAAGCATAGAAACTTTAGAACCAAAGGATCCTGATACCCAAATAATCTTTCCACCTTCTTCTACTATGGCTCTTTTAGTATTTAAGTTATACATATTTCTTGACCAGTTTTCTATAGTAGAAAATCTAACTTCTGCATTCTTTCCAACAAATATCTCTACTGATCCTGCATGAAGATTGACAACATTATATCTTGGGGCAGAACAGCCTTCTATAAAGTGAACTTTTGCATCTTCCTCTGCTATAATCATTGTATGTTCAAATTGTCCAGCTCCTGGAGCATTTAATCTATAGTAAGATTGAAGAGGTATATCTACTTCTACTCCTTTTGGTACATAAATTAAAGATCCACCTGACCAAACTGCACCATGTAGGGCTGCATATTTGTGAAGAGTTGGTGGTATGGATTTTTGGAAGTATTTTCTAACCAAATCTTCATGCTCTCTTAATGCTGTATCAAAATCTGTAAAGATTACACCTTGGTCTGATAAGTGTTTTTGGATGGAATGATAAACTTCTTCTGAGTCATATTGAGCTCCAACACCTGCAAGGGATTCTTGTTCTGCTTGTGGAATACCAAGCCTATCAAATGTATCTTTTATTTCATCTGGTAGATGTTCCCAGCTTGACTTCTTATCAGTTTTTGGTTTGACATATGTTGTAATATCTTCCATGTTTAATTCTGAAATATCAGGACCCCATACTGGATTCGGAATTTTTTCAAAAAGCATAAGAGATTGAAGTCTTCTTCTCAACATCCACTCTGGTTCATTTTTCTTTTTAGATAGTTCTATAACTATTTCTGCATTCAAGCCCTTATCAGCGATATCGGAGTATTCAAACTTATCGATAATATCATAAATACCCCTATTAAAATCCTGAATTTGACTTATATCAAATTTTTTCTCACTCATTCATCTCACCTAAACCCATTCATAACCTTTTTCTTCGATCTTATCCATTAGGCTATCATCTCCAGTATGAAGAATCTTTCCATCCTTTAGGATATGAACATAATCAGCTTTGATATTTTCTAAAAGTTCTCTATGATGAGTAATAATGATTACAGCATTATCTTCATTTATATAATCTTGTATTCCCTTAGAAACAATTCTTACTGCATCAACATCAAGTCCAGAATCTGTTTCATCTAGCATAGCAAGTGTAGGATTTAAAGTTTTAAGTTGTAAAATTTCACTTTTCTTTCTTTCTCCACCAGAAAATCCAACATTTACATATCTATTAGCATATCCTTCATCAAGTTTTAAACTATCCATTTCTTTTTTTAATTCCTTATTAAACTTAAGAATTGATGGTCTTTCTCCTGAAACTTGTTCTTTAGCTTGTCTTAAAAAGTCTCCAAGTTTTACACCTGGAATTGCATCTGGAGTTTGGAATGACATAAAAATTCCAGCTCTTGCTCTCTTGTCTGTTGTCCAGTCGTTAATATTTTCTCCCTTATAAATAATATCTCCACCAGTCACATTATAAACTGGATTTGCCATTATTGCATTCATAAGAGTTGATTTACCTGAACCATTTGAGCCCATGATTACATGAACTTCGCCACTATTTATTTCTAAATCTATACCTTTTAAAATCTCTGTTTCTTCTACGGAAACATGAAGATCTTTTATTTTTAATATCTCTGTCATCTTATTACCTCTTCTAATTATTCATATGATCTTTCTTTTAAAAATATCTTACTATTAAAGTATACTACTTTAGTAGGGATTGTCAAAGGCTATTCTAAGCCTAAAGCTTTAATTTAAGCCATCTTGTCTTACTTAATATATCTAAAGTTTTTAGTGAAATCAGTTTTTAATATACCTTCTGCTTTTATTTTCTCTATCATTAAGTGATTTACAGGTATATCATAGACTCTTTTAATCTTTTCTTTGGAAAACATTGGAAAGTCTCCTCCACCCAAAGCCCTGTACTGGTTGGTCACAAGTTCGAATTTATCAGTATCTTTTACTATTTTACTGTTGTAAGTTAAGCTTACAACTCTATTTTCCTCTTCTTGATTTAAATCAATTACATATTCTATACCCGAATAAAGATCATAATTATAATGTTTTGGTTTTGGGTCTAGATATGATGGATTTACTATAACATTTTTATTATCATCTAAAATAAAGTACATGGAATTTTTAGCTATGGCTTGTTTTAGATCTTTTCCACTTATCTCTAAGACCGCCAGAGTATTGGCATAAGGATAATTATTTAAAACATTTTTTCTAGTAACTTCCTTCTCAATACCTGGAGGATCTAAAAGAAATAGAGCAGTTGATGAAATTTGTGCATTGGACTTATCAAGTTGAATTTGATTTACAAAATTTGCGTAAGCACAGCCTTCAAGTCTTGCAAGGAAAGAATCTTTTATTGTCATATCTCCATCAGTCTTTCCTATCTCTTCGAGCATCCAAGAGTTAAGTTCTTCATTTATATATGAATATTTTTCATAGAGATTTTTATCAGTTTCAGTGTTTTTTAAATCTAAAAGTTTAACTTTTTTATCAGTAATATTTTTATCATCATCAAGTTCAATATCAATTTTCCCTAGAAACTCTCCAAATTTTCCAGGTTGAACTACTCCAACATCATCAACCACTTCAGCAATATTTCTATGTTGATGTCCAGTTAGCATAATATCTATTCCATCTATATCTTTTAAGATTTCGTAACCTTCGTTTTCTCCCTCATTTGTATCAACAATCTCACCTGTATTGAGATCTCTTTCAAAGCCACCATGATAAGCTACAACTAGAACATCCACCTTATCACGCAATAATTTTACATATTTTTCGCAAGTTTCTTTTGCTGATAAGAATTCAATACCTTTAATATTTTCTGGAAGTTCCCAATTTTTTATATATTGAGTAGTTAATCCTATTATTCCAATATTTATACCATTTTTTTCTATAATCTCGTAAGGTTTATAGACAGAACTTCCATCTTCTCTTAATATATTTGAAGAAATTGTTGGTATATTAGAAGATTCCACCGCTTTTTTTAAATAATTAAGGCCAAAGTTATATTCATGATTTCCTATAACTTGCAAGTCATAGTTCAATTTTTCCTTTATCTTCATTAGAAACTTAGGATCATTTTTTTGCTCAAAAAGGTATTGAGCAAGGATAGATCCTTGAATATAGTCTCCCAAATCGATAAGAATAGTCTCAGAATTTTCTTGCTTTATTTTTTTAACCAAGCTTGAAATTTTAAGAAGACCTATATCCACTTCTTTATCTGAAATATAGTCTGTAGGAAAAATATATCCATGGACATCACTTGTTAGTAATATAGTAATTTTCATTTTTACCTCGTAATTTTAAAATTTTATGCCTAAAAAAAACACTTTATAAAAAGAGTTCTTATAATTTATTATTCTATTATAAAATATAGTATATTTCAACTTGAGTTTTTCTGTATATTATAAGTCTCTTAGCTTGTTTTCAACTAAATCAACCAAGGATTTAACAGCTACTTCATCATTATCTCCGTGAGCTCTTATAATTATTTCATCGCCCTTACTTGCACTCATGGAAAGTACAGACATGATAGATTTGGCATTATAGCTTCTTCCATCTTTGACTATATTTATATCGCACGGATATTTTACAGCTTCCCTAATAAACATGGATGCAGGTCTAGCATGTAAACCGATTTCATTTGCTATTACGACTTTTTCCTCGTACATAATACCTCCTATCTTTGTTTTATATATAAGGCCTTTTTTCACAAGTCCTTTAG
>JBQDYR010000008.1:0-25298 GCA_052105355.1 Anaerococcus sp. | reverse complement strand
ATTTATATAAAATTGAATATCTTTATTAGGATCTTCACTTTCTAAAAATAATAGTTGGGCTATTATGATGTCTGAAACAGAATCTTCTACAGGACCTGATAAGAAAATTATTCTATCCTTTAGAAGTCTAGAGTAGATATCATATGCTCTTTCTCCTCTGTTAGTTTGTTCTACTACTGTTGGTACTAAATAATTTCTTGTTTGCATTTTTATCTCCTAAATCTTTCGGAGTAAAATTTATTCTTCGATTATTCTATTCTTCTTCTTTTTCTTCTTCTTTTTTCTCAACAAATTTTACTTTAGATGCTAAAAGTTCTACTGCTTTTCTTCTTTTAACATTTTCAATAACTGATTCTGTTGGGATATTTTTCTCGAAAATTTCTTTGAATTTTTCGAAGTCTTCTACTCCATATTGCTCTGCAGCATCTTTTATTTCTTGTTCTATTTCTTCTTCAGAAGCATCAAGGTTTTCTTTTAAAGCTACTTCATCTAATACAAGATTTGCTTTAACTTTTTCTGCTGCCATATCTTTATATTGGCTTCTGATATCTTCAAGTTTCATACCTGTCATATCTACATATTGAGATAGAGTCATACCCATTTGTTGTAATCTTTGATCAAGGTTTTGTAATTCATTATCAATTTCCTTATTAACCAAAGATTCTGGAGTTGAAACTTCAGATTTTTCTACTAAAGCGGCTAAAGCTTCGTTTTGTATTTGATTTTTAGCTGCTTTTTCTTTATCTTCTTTAAGACTTTCTTTCATATTAGCTTTTAGTTCATCAAGTGTGTCAAATTCAGAAATGTCTTTTGCAAATTCATCATCAAGTTCTGGTAATTCTTTTGTTGAAACAGAATTAATCTCAACTTCAAATCTTGCATCTTTACCTTGGAATTCTTGTGCTTGATAATCTTCTGGGAATGTTACATTTACATCAAATTTATCTCCAGCAACATGACCTATTACTTGATCTTCAAATCCTTCGATAAAGGTATGACTTCCAATAACTAGATCATATCCTTCTGCTTTTCCACCTTCGAATCTTTCTCCATCAAGATAACCATCAAAATCAATATTTACTGTATCGCCTTCTTCAGCTGGTCTATCTTCTACTGGGATGATTCTAGAATTTTCTTCTTGTTGGTGTTTTAATTCATGCATAACATCTTCTTCAGTTACTTCTGATGATACTTCTTCTACTTCAAGTTCAGAATAGTCACCTAGTGTTGGGTGTGGTTTAGTTTCTACTTCCACTTTAAAGGTTACATCTTCATCCTTTTTGATATCATCAAAGTCAACTGATGGTTGATCAATTGTCTCAAGTTCTAATTCTTTTATAGCTTCTTGGTAAGGTTCAAAGAATACTATTTGAATAGCTTCATCATAAAATACTTCTGGACCATACATTCCTTCAATAATTCTTCTTGGAACTCTTCCTTTTCTGAATCCATCTACTCTATATTTTGATCTATTTTTTTTGTATACTTGATCTACAGCCTTTGCAAAGTCTTCTGCTGGAACTGTTAGTTCAAATTTTGCTATATTATTTTCGTGTGATTTTAATTCTGTCATCTTTCCCTCCTAAATATAACTATATGCTCATTAATTTAATATACTCCATAGTTTAATTTCAATCAATAGCAAAGTACTTATTTTTAATATATTGTATTATTTGTTCTTTTTCATTTGATAATTTTTCTTCTAAAATTAAGTCTTCTATTTCGTTTAAAATATCTCCAAAAAGTCTTGAAGGTTTAAAACCTAATTCTATAAGGTCATTTCCATTAAAATCAATGTCTTTCCTAGATTTTGGTATGGAATCTTCCAAAACTTCTTTAAGTAATCTTTTTCCATTTTCTATATTGGAAATATCCTTATGATTAGTCGAAAGAATATCAGCTTTTTGTAGTTCAAAAAGTCTGTAGATATTTTCTTCGCCAATTCTTCTTAAAAGCTTTCTTATAGATTTCTTGGTATAGGTATTGGTATTGTCCATATGTCTTCTTACTAAAAGTGTGGCATCTTGAATACTCTTTTTAGGATATTTTAGTTCTTTCATTCTTTTTTTTAAAATATCTTCTGACTCTTTTTGATGTCCAAAAAATCTTCCTTCACCTCTGTCATCGATAAAAAGTGTAGAAATCTTTCCTGTATCATGATAGAGGGCTGCTATTCTTGTAGTTAAATCACCTTCTACCAAAGATAAAACACTAAGACTATGATCAAAAAGATCTAAATCATGAAAACTTGAATGTTGGTCAAATCCTTTCATCAGAGAAACTTCTGGCAATATATAGGATAAAAGTCCTAGCTCTTCCATAAGTCTTATAGCAAAATCTTTTCTTTTAGTCATAAGTATTTTATCTAGCTCATCTCTTACTCTTTCTTTAGATATATCTTCTATATCTGAAGCATGATCTATTATAGCTTTTTTTAAAGAATCTTCAATCCTAAATCCAAGCTTTGTGGCAAATCTTACTGCCCTTAAAGACCTAAGAGCATCTTCTTTTATCCTATCATCAGGATTACCAACAGCTCTTATGATCTTCTCTTTTAAATCTTTCTTCCCAGAAAAAGGATCAACATAATATCCATTTCTATAGGCTATTGCATTTATTGTAAAATCTCTTCTCTTTAAATCTTCTTTTATATCTTTAGTAAAAGTGATTTCATCAGGATGTCTTTTATCAGAATAGCCACTTTCTTTCCTAAAAGTAGTAATTTCAAATTCTTGATCTTTATAAAGAACTTTTATTGTACCAAATTTTTTTCCAAGTTCTATAGTTTTAAAATCTTTAAAAGTTTCAAGTATTTGGTCAGGGTTTGCGCTAGTTGTTATATCCATGTCAAAAGATTTTAAACCTAGTAATTTATCTCTTATAAATCCTCCAACAATATAGGCCTTATAACCAGAATTTTCAAGTTCTTCTAAAATTTTATTTTCTAGCATATTCCCACCTTTTTACTATTCTTCCTTACTTAGCTTCTTAAGAGTAATATTATAGTTTACATTCTTCTCGCCATCATAGATTTCTACATTGTCAGGAATTAGAAGCTGTGCTTCTCCTTCAATATTAGAATCTGCTCCTGTAATATCGACAATTTCTGTACCAATTTCATCTATCTTACTTAAGAATTGTTTTTCCCCCTTTAAAATTATAGTATTAGGAATAATTTTGGTTGATTCTATCTCATAATCTTCGTTAATTTCTCCCTTAGTTTCAAGTTTAATTGGAACTTCCTTAGTCTCTGATACCTTAAAAGATAAGGATAATTGATTAACTGATAATGATACATTATCGACTTGTTCACCATTTTTATCTAGTACTTCTAAGTCTATATTATGAATATTTCCATTTAGATAATCTTCACTGTCTACATTAGCTACCAACTGATCAACCTTTTCTACTTGACTTCTAACACCTTTAACTGTTATTTCATCAGGATACATTTCATTGACCTCAACAATTCTGCCTTCCTTAAGTTTATCATCAATATCAAGTTTTGGAGTTATTTTCTTTTCTATAACTTTTTCTATTTTGAAGTTTATTTTTTCCGGATCAGTGCTTACTACCTTGACTCCTGTTGGTGTATCAACATTTATATTTAGAGATTTAATTCCTTCTGATGGAGATTGAATATCTACACTTGCTACTAAATCATCACTATCAAGAGCTAACATATCAGATCTTGAAGCTTCAATTTTTACATTTACAGTATCTATCTGATCATCGTCTACAAGTTCAAATCCTTGATTTTGAATGTTTTCGAGATTTATTATTGTTAAAGGAACATTCCTTATAGTCTTTGTAAGAGATGGATTAGTAGTAGTCATAACAAAAGCCCACATAAAGATCGCAACTATTATAGAAAGTATGATTAATTGTTTGTCTTTTTTCTCATCCATAGTCTACTCCTCATCTTTATCTTTATTTTCTTTTTTATCACTGCCAAGTTCACTAATAAGTCTATTTTTCAAGGACTCTTCATCAAAGTATCTATTAATAACTCCATTTTCCACAATAGAAATAACACCTGTTTCTTCTGAAACGACAACGACAACACAATCACTTCTTTCTGATATACCTAGAGCTGCCCTGTGTCTAGTACCAAGCTCTTTTGAAACAGTATTTGAAGTAGTAAGTGGTAAATAACAAGCAGCAGCAGTAATAGTATCTTTAGAAATTATAACTGCACCATCATGAAGGGGTGTATTCGGTATAAAAATGTTTATCAAAAGTTCACTAGAAACATCTGCCCCTAATCTTGTTCCACTTTCTATAATGTCGTTTAATCCAACCTTCCTTTCAAGAACTACAAGAGCTCCAATTTTTTGTCTGGAAAGCGAACTAGTAGCCATAACTATTTCATCTATCGTCTTTTCATTTTTTTTAGCAGAATCTGCTATAAATACAGTTCTTCCTCTTCCTAGTCGTTCCAATGCTGAACGAAGTTCAGGTTGAAATACAACTATAATAAAAATTAAAGTCACTGTTAAAAACTGATTCATAAGCCAAGATACTGTATTTAAGTTAAAAATATCTGCAAATGAAGCAAAAACCAAAACCAAAATAAATCCTTTTAAGACTTGTTCAGCTCTGGTATTTCTTAAAAGCGAAAATAATTTATAAACTACAAAAGCTATAATTACAATATCTATGATATCTGTAACTCTAATAAGTGCCAAAGCTGTAAAAATATTTTGTATAAATCCCAATTTCCCCTCCTTATTTATATTATTATATAGTTTTTCTTAAAAAAATCTTCTTTTTCAAAAAAAGGACGATTTATATCGCCTTTTCTTAAAGTATTGTTTTAATTTATTTTTTGAAAAAAGGAGTTGTTGCAAAATTATATATTTATTCTACAACAGCCCCTTAAAAATAAGTTCTATTAAATTAACCTAGGGTTACATCCAAAATCATCATAATACAAAAACCTATTGAAAAACCTATCGTTCCAAGGTTAGTGTGATTCTCATCTTCTCCTGTAGCCTCTGGAACCAATTCTTCTACTACTACATACATCATTGCTCCTGCTGCAAATGAAAGTAGATAAGGAAGTATTGGTACCAAGATACCTGAAAGAAGAATTGTTAAAAATCCTGCTATAGGTTCTACTATTCCAGATAAAATTCCCATAACAAAAGATTTATTTTTATTAATTCCTTCAGCTTTTAAAGGCATGGAGATGATAGCCCCTTCTGGGAAGTTTTGAATTGCTATACCTATACTTAAAGCAATGGCTGCAGCCATAGTCATATCATTTCCATATTTTGCTCCTGCAAGAGCTACTCCTACAGCCATTCCTTCAGGTACATTATGAATTACAACCGCCAAAACCAACATAGTTGTTTTCCTTAAGGATTCTGCTTTAGGCCCCTCCGGAACATCTGAGTCAATATGTTGATGGGGAATAACCATATCTAAGAATAAAAGGAAGAATATTCCTACCATAAATCCAACAACAGCTGGAATCCATTGAAATTTTCCAAATTGGTCTGCTACCATTTCCATAGATGGCATAATCAAAGACCAAATAGATGCAGCAACCATTACTCCTGCTGCAAAACCCGATAGGGTTTTTTGTAACTTAACGTTTAAATTATCTTTCATTAGGTATACACAGGCTGAGCCTAAGGATGTACCTAAAAACGGAATCAAAAGTCCTATTATTATATCTCTATCCAATTTTTACCTTCTTTTTTTATAATTACTTTTCTATTTTCTATATTAACTTCCAAATATCTTTGGCATATTCTCTAATTGTCCTATCAGATGAGAAGAATCCTGAATTTGCTATATTTATAAGACATTTTTTCGCCCATGTTTCTTTATCTCTATAGTCTCTATTGATATCTTCATGTGCTTGTCTGTAAGATTCAAAATCTTTTAACAAATAATATTGATCTCCTCTTGATCCATCTTGCCTATCAACAAGTTCATTGTATATATCTAGAAGCATATAGGAATTATCATCTTTTAATTCTCCAGAAATAAGACTATCCACTGCATCTTTTATATCTGGGTTTTGATGATAGTAATAAAGCGGATCATAGGTTGATGCTATTTCTTGAAGTTCTTCTACTGTTGCTCCAAACCTATAGTTATTTTCTTCTCCAGCGTGTTCAAAGATTTCAACATTGGCTCCATCCAAGGTTCCTAAAGTTAAAGCACCATTTAACATAAATTTCATGTTCCCTGTCCCTGATGCTTCTTTTCCTGCTGTAGAAATTTGTTCTGAAATATCTGCGGCTGGGAAGATTTTTTCTCCATAAGTAACCCTATAGTTACTTACAAATACTACCTTAAGTTTATCATTTACATCCGGGTCATTGTTGACTACTCTTGCAACTTCATTAGCAAATTTAATCATTGCCTTGGCTCTAAAATATCCTGGGGCTGCTTTTCCACCAAAAATAAAGGTTGTTGGATAGAAATCCATATCAGGATTTTCCTTTAATTTGTGGTAAAGATGTAAAATATGAAGAATATTTAAATGTTGTCTTTTATACTCATGAATTCTTTTTACTTGTATATCAAAGATTGAGTTTGGATCTATAGATATATTTTCATGTTCGAGAATATAATCTGCTAGTTCTTTCTTTTTATTATATTTAATTTGACAAAGTTCTTCTAAAACTTCCTTGTCATCTACAAACTTTTCTAAACCTTTTAGCTTGGTTAAATCATAAATCCAATCATCAGTTCCTAATTTTCTTGTGATAAAGTCAGTAAGCTCTCTGTTAGAGTAAACCAACCATCTACGTGGTGTAATACCATTGGTCTTATTATTAAATTTCTCTGGCATTATTTGATACCACTGTTTGAAAGTATCAACCTTCAAAATACCTGAATGGATTTCTGCAACACCATTTATAGAAACTGAAACTAGAATAGCTAAGTTTGCCATAAGAACTTGGTCATCCTTTACAATTCTGTACTGATCTATAGCTTCTTCGGAAAGACCTTTTTCCTTGAAATCATCAACCATTTTATCATTTATTTTAAATATGATTTCTTTACATCTTGGTGAAACTTCTGAAAGTATATCTATACTCCATCTTTCTAAAGCTTCTGGCAATACTGTATGATTTGTAAAGGCAAAAGTCTTTGATGCAATTTTATAAGCATCTTCATAATTAATATTATTCTCATCAACCAAGACTCTTATCAATTCTGGTATAGCCATTATTGGATGAGTATCATTTAATTGGATAATATGATGTTTTGCAAAATTTTTAAATTGCAAGTCTGATGGGAAATTACTCTTATACTTTTGAACCATATCTTGAATAGAAGCAGAACAGAAGAAATATTGTTGTTTAAGTCTTAAAACTTTTCCTGCTCTTTGGGTGTCATTTGGATACAAAACCCTTGTTATATCTTCAGCCCTATTTTTTTCTACCAAGGCTTTATCATATTCAAAATTATTGAACTTTTGGAAATCAAATTCTTCAAATGGTTCAGCCTGCCATAATCTTAGAGTATTAACTTGACCATTTTTGTAACCAACTATAGGCATATCATAAGGAACTGCCTTTACTATTTGATCTCTAAACTTAACAACTCTAGAGTCTGAATCAACTCTAATAGACCAGCTATCTCCATCTTTTAACCAGTGATCACCTTTTTCTACTTGGAAGCCATTTTCAATATGTTGTTTAAAAAGTCCTTCTCTATATCTTACTCCGTAACCATACATATCTAGTTTTTCAGTAGCACCTGAATCCATAAAGCAGGCAGCAAGTCTTCCTAGGCCACCATTACCAAGAGCTGCATCATCTTCATAGTTTTCTATTGATTCAAAATCAATGCCTATGTCAGATAAGATTTCTTTTACTTCATCGTAAATTCCAAGATTTATAAGATTATTTCCTAAAGATCTTCCTACTAAAAATTCTGCAGAAAAATAAAATGCTTTTCTAGATTTTTTAGATTTGTTTTTACACTCTCTCCAATCTTCATTTATTTTTCCCATTATTGTGTCGCAAAGTGCTTGGTATTTTTCCTTATCACTTGCTTCATCAAAGCTCTTTAGAGTTAATCTTTGCAGATTTTCAATATAATTATCCATAAACTTATTTCTGTCTAAATTATTCATTTCAACCTCTTTCATATAATTTTGATATTTGTTTTATTTTTTGAGCAAGACTACTTGTAAAGTATTCTTTTTTTGCTCTCCATTTCCAGTTTTCTCCCAAAGTTCCAGGAGAATTTATTCTTGCTTCGTTTCCTAGAGATAAAAAGTCTTGAATTTCGAACATGCTTACATCCGAAACAGAAGCCATAAGAGCTTTCATTATCTTCCAAATATTTATCTCTAAATCATCATTATCTAGATCAAAATAAGCATTAACCATTTCCATTTTATCATCATCTAAATTTTCAAGCCAACCCATAAGTGTATCCGAGTCATGAGTTGATCCATAAACTATTGAATTTCTTTTATAATTGTGAGGAAGATAGTTACTAGTAAAGTCCTCTCCAAAAGCAAATTGGATTACATTCATACCAGGATATCCTAAATACTTTATTAATTCCTCTACCTGATCTGTTATTAGACCTAAATCTTCCGCTATAAACTTACTGTCTGGGAATTTTTCTTTAACCATTTTGAAAAACTCATAAGGTTTAGCTTTTATCCATTCTCCATATTTAGCTGTATCATCTGTAGCTGGAATTTCATAATAAGCCTCAAAACCTCTAAAATGATCAAGTCTTAAAAGATCCACAAGTCTAAGATTCATCTCTATTCTTTTCTCCCAGAATGAGAAATTATCTTTTTCCATTTTCTCCCAATCATAAAGTGGGTTGCCCCAAAGTTGACCATCTTCTGAGAATCCATCTGGAGGACACCCTCCTACAAATAAAGGATTTTTATCCTCATCTAACTTTAAGATTTCAGAGTTGGCCCAAGCATCAGCAGAATCAAGAGCTAAATATATCGGAATATCTCCTATTATTTCTATCTTATGCCTGTTAGCGTAGGTTTTAAATTCCTTCCATTGCTTGAAAAACATATATTGAATAAATACATAAAAATCTACCTCATCTTTATGCTCATTATAGAAGTCATTTAAAGCAGTTTTTTTTCTATCTCTTAAATCTTCTGGGAATTCTAACCAAGAAACATCTAAATACTCTTTTTTAATAGCCATATAAAGAGCATAATCCTCTATCCAATAAGATTCTTTTTTTCTAAAATCTTTTATTTCTTTATCAAGTTTTCCTTTAGAATTTCTAAAGGCTTTTTCCAAAACTCCAAACCTATTATTATACATCATAGAATAATTAACATAGTTTTCATTTTCACCAAAATCAACATTTTCATAGTCTGATTTTTCTAAAAGTCCATCTTCTTCTAATAAATCCAAATCAACAAAATATGGGTTTCCAGCAAAAGATGAAAATGATTGGTAGGGACTGTCTCCATATGAAGTTGGACCTATAGGCAAAATTTGCCAATAATGTATATTAGCCTCTGCTAAAAAATCTACAACTTCATAGGCTTCTTTTCCTAAAGTTCCTATCCCATAGTCTGAAGGAATTGAAAAAATCGGCATAATTACACCATTTGCTCTTTTTAATCTCTGTATTTTTTCTTTCATATTTACTCCTAAAGTAATTCAATCATATTTATAACAGCCTCTTCATAGGCATGGTTATTTTTTATTATCTCTAAAGTTTTATTTTTATCCTCTTTTCTTATTCTAAATTCAAGCTTAATCTCTTCTATATCACAAACTTCTCCAATCTTTCCTTCTGTAGGATTGGATCCTTCTAGAGGTCTAAAATGTCCTTTGACTCTCGTTTCTGAGTATACATTATCATAGAAGCCATATTTTAAAACCTCCTCTTTATTTAAGGCCTTGACTACTTTTTCCTTATTATAAGGTGGCAAAAAAACTTCTACTTTAATAAACTTCATTGATCTGTCCTTTCAAAATACATAAAGCCTGTATAGGTTCTAAATTGTTTGGAAAATTCTTTTAAAGATATTTTATACCTTCTTCCCCAAGATGAGACAGTTAAAATATAATCATCTGAACTATCTTCTATTTCAGTAATTACAACCCCATGATGAGACATAACTTTAACTCTAGTTCCTGCCCAGTTAAAAAATATTACTGGGGAATCTTTGGATATTCCTCTTTTAATAAACTCAGCTTTTTCTTCTAATGTTTTTCTACATATTAGACTATCATTTAAAAAATGTGCTTTAAGATTTAGATAATAGTCTCTTCTTAGTTTATTTACCTTTATATCAAGAATCTTAGCTGAGGGAACCCCATAGACTTTTGGTCGTAAAATCTTATAGAACCAATATTGGTAGTCATTGTATTCTTCTATAGTGAATTTATCTTTAGGCCTGTACATATAAAGATAAGCATTAGTAAAGGCTGTTACCACACAAGATCTATCCCTATAAAATTTTGAGACATTTCTATATTTTAAATTTTCTTGGTGGCCACCATAATGTATGTTCCCGTTTTCAATAACTGGAACAAATTCTCCAAGCTTTGATTTTCTTAATTTCATCGACTATCCTTATCATATTTATTTTTTTCTATCTTTTCACATATATCTTTTTCTGAAATTTCTTTATTTCCTAATTCTCTGTTTATCTTTTCATTAGCTATAGTATATATTATAGATGCAATAGGAATACCTACTAACACACCTACTATTCCAAATAAACTACCACCAACTATAATTGCTACGAATATCCACATAGATGGAAGTCCTATTTGTTTTCCTGCCATAGCTGGATAAATAATTTTTTCTTGAATTTGTTGGGCTATCATTACATAAATTATAAAGATTAAAGATTTTATAGGTGATTCTATAAAGATCAGAATCATAGAAACGGATGCCCCAACTATAGGACCAAAAATAGGTATAAAATCTGAAACACCTATCAATACAGATATCATAGCCGCATAAGGAAGTCTTAAAATTAACATACCTATCAGAATTAAAGCAGTAAGGATAGTAGAAGATATCATCTTAGTTTTAATATAAGATGAAAATGTTTGATAGGAGAGAGAGCAAATCCTATAGAATGAATCTGCTTTTTCCTCAGGCAAAACTGCATAAAGAAGTTTTGTTGAGTTTTTTTGTACTGCTTTTTTATTCATTAGAATATAAGTTGAAAAAACTATACCTATAAAAATACTAAATATTATTGATCCTACATTTTTAAAAACTGAAGATGTAGTATATATTATATTTTTACCATCAGACATGAGAAAATCCTGTACAGATGAAAAGATCTCATCTATCTTTAATTTATTAATTGTTTCTAATAGATTTTTAGCATTTCTTCTTAAAATCTCATTAGAATTAACGATTTTATCAACCTCATCAATAAAAATTGGCCATTTATCTATAAGAGACGAGAAAGATGTTATTATTCTTGGAATCAATACATTTAAAAGAATTGAAATCGCAAGAATTATTGTAATCCATGATAAAATTAAAGAAAGTGGTGTTACCAAATTCTTAGCCTTCTCATTTTCTTTAAGTTTATAAAATATTTTCCTTTCATAATAAATCATTGGTAGATTTATTACATAAGCAAATGCTAAACCTAAGATAAGAGGTTGAATTACTGAAATGAAGAAGAATAATCCAGCTTTTACATTATCTATATACCAAAAAGTAAAAAATACTACTAGAGATATAAGAACTACTTTAAGTAAGTTTTTTGCCCTATCATCTAAATTTTTCATTATTGTATCCTTCTATACATATATTTTAATTTTTTTGTTTGTCATTATTATTCTACCATTTTACTTTACTTTCTTCTAATATGAACATACAATATCTAAAAAAGACATAAGTTTCTAAAAAAGGAGTATTTATGAAAACTTGCTATCTTGTTGGAGGCGGTGAATTTGATGGTTTCTTTGATAAAATTGATGAAAGTGATTTTGTAATTGGAGTAGATAAGGGATATAAAAATCTTTTAAAAGTTGGAATAGAACCAGATTTGATTATTGGAGATTTTGATTCCTCTGAAGAACCTGATTTTGGTCAAAAAATAAAGTTAAATCCTGAAAAAGATATGACCGATACATATGCAGGGATTGATATTGGTATAAAAAATGGCTATGAAAAATTTATAGTATATGGTGGGTTGGGTGGAAGGCTATCTCATACGCTTGCAAATATTAAAATTGCTGAAGAATTTAAATCTAAAGGAATTGATATTGTTTTTAAGTCCAAAAAACAAAGATTATTCTTAGTAAAAGACTATTTTTTCTATAAATTTAATAAAAAAAAGAATTTTTATGTTTCAATCTTTTCTCTAAGAGATAAATCCAAAGGTGTGACTTTAGAGGGACTAAAGTATCCCTTAAAAAATTTTGATTTGAACTATGATAACCATATGGGAGTTTCTAACGAAACAACTGGAAAAGATTTTAAAATTTCTCTAAAAGATGGTCTTCTTTTAGTAATTTTTGAAAATAAAGATATAAATTAAGCCCTGGTAAGTTTTATCTTCCAGGGCCTAATTTTATATACCTATGAATTCTTTCCAAACTTCTTCCTTAAATCCTATCGTAACAGTATCATTTATTACAAGAATAGGTCTTTTTACAAGCATACCATCTTCTGAAAGAATTTGATATTTTTCATCAAGACTCATATCTTTCAGTTTATCTTTTAATCCAAGCTTCCTATAAACCTGTCCTGAAGTGTTAAAAAATTTTTTTATATCAAGTTCTGATTTTTCATGCCAATCTTTTAATTCAGTTTTCTTAGGATTATCTTTTCTTATATCTCTAAATTCATAGTTTATTCCATTTTCGTCCAAAAATTTCTTTGCTTTACTACATGTTGAACATTTTGGATAACATATAAAAAGTGCTTTCACTTTATCTCCCCTTATATTAAAAGAATCGGTTTTAAAACCGATTCTTAATTATTCTTAATATTGATTAGATTTTTCTTCAGAGTTTTCTCTATTCTTTTCCAGATATTCTTTTCTTGTCATAACATCAACTATATCTACATTAATAGTTACTACCTCAAGGCCTGTCATATCTTTCACATTTTGTTTTACAACTCTTTTAATCTCATCAAAAATCTTTGGTGCATTCTTGCCATACTCTAAAATTATTTGCATAGCAACCTTTGCTTCTTTTGTTCCAACTTCTACATCTATACCTGAAGTTTTTTCGTCAGATGAATTAAAGACGCTAGTCACAGAATCAAAGAAAGTGCCCTTTATTGCAAGAATTCCATCCACTGTATTTACAGCTATCTTTGCTATCTTTGCTATTACTTTGTCATCAAATCTAAGCTTAGATTCTTCTACCTTTAGCCTATCTTCATCAACCAACATTTCATTTTCAAAGTTTGTATTAGTTTCGGTCATTTCTTTCTCCTTAAAGTTATTGCTAACGTAATTTTCTTAAAACTTTTTTTATAAAAATAAGGAAATTTCTATCCTTATCATACCATGCACCTATGCCATAACCTATTAACATCACTATCCAAATTCCTAGGGTTCTGAAGAAACCAAAGTCAAATAGGGATGCAATAGTTAAGAAAGCTAATAGAAGACTAATAATTTTACCTTTATTTTTCTTCTTAAACTCTTTTGTTTCGAGCTCTTTTCTTTCTTCTATTTCTAGCTTTTTCATCTCTACATCATAGGCGGTTGTTTGCTTAGTTTCCATTTGTATATTTTGTTTTTCCATACTTACCACCTATCTTAATTCTCTGGCATGAGAACTTTCCGCTTTATTTAGCTGAAGATTAACTACTACATCTTCAATTCCTGTAAGACTAGTTAATCCAATCTCAACTTCCTTTTGAATCAGTTGTCCCATTTCTGCATAATCATTTAGTCCAAAAACATCACAATCCAAGTCCACTTTTATTTTTTCCTTACCAACTATAACAACATCCACATCATCAAGTCTGGCATTAGGAAATTTATTTACACTGGATTCTACGAGACCTTCTAGAGAGCTTCTGGTTATATAAATATCTCCAGAATTTGATTCAATCAAATATTCTCTATCTTCCTTGTTATGAATTATAATATCTACAAGTAGAATTAGAGCAAAAACTAAAAGAATGGCCCCACAAATAATTAGTCCATACCTATAGTTAGCATGATCTAGCCTAGAGATTATATCATCTCTAATTTGACTATCAACTAGGGTAAAAGCAATTAAGGATCCACCAAATAAAATTAAAACTATAGTCATTAAAGACCAAATAAATTTTTTAAAGCTTCCCATAGTATCCTCCTTGGTTTAATATTTACCCCTATATTATATTTTTAAAACAATCAACTTTCCTCAAGACTAAGGGAAAGTTCTAGCCAAGAGTCAGATATTTGTTTCTTTTTTTCCTCTAGTACTTTTATCTTATCAAAAGTTTCCTTTACATAATCCTGGTCTTTATAAAAATCTTCTTCTATTGTAAGCATTGTCAAATCATGAATTTCTTTTTCAATATTTTCTAAAGAATCTTCCAATTGCTTAATTTGATTTTTAATTTTCCTTTTTTCTCTTTGGGCAAGCCTTAATTTCTTTTGATCTTTTTTTATCTTAGTCTGAGTAAATTTAGGCTTTTCTTGATCCTTTTCATTCATTTCTTTTAGTTTTTCTACATAGTAATCGTAGTTTCCTAGATATTCGACTATTCCGTCAGATTTCATTTCTATTATTTTTACAGCAATTTTATTCAAAAAGTACCTATCGTGAGAAATGATTAAAACCGAACCTTCATAATCAAGTATTGCATCCTCTAAAATTTCTTTAGAATCTATATCTAAATGGTTGGTAGGCTCATCCATTAAAATAAAGTTACAGTCTGAAAGCATAAGTTTTAGAAGAGAAATTCTTGATCTTTCTCCACCAGAAAGCTCACTTATTTCTCTATAAACATCATCTTCATAGAACATAAATTTAGCAAGATATGATCTTACTTCATAGTTTGTCATCATAGGATAAGAATCCCAAATTTCATCTATAATAGTATTTTCTGTATTTAAGGACTTTTGTTCCTGATCGAAATAGCCAACGTTTACAGAAGATCCTATCCTTACAGATCCATCATCAGCCTTTAGATCTCCAAGTATTATTCTAAACAGTGTAGTCTTTCCTACTCCATTTTCCCCTATAATAGCTGTCCTATCTTTTCTATACTGATTAAAAGAGATATTTTTGAAAATTTCTTTATTATCAAAAGATTTTTTAAGGTTTTTTACTTCAAGAACATCTTCTCCAGATTGAATTCTTGGAGTAAATTTAAGATTCATTGAATCCATGTCTTCAAAAGGCTTTTTTATTTTCTCCATCTTATCCAAAAGTTTTTGTCTAGACCTTGATTGAGAAATTCCTCTTTTTCTTAAAGATCCACCTTGCTTTTTTAGTCTTTCTATAATTTCTTCTTGTCTTTTTATCTCCTTTTGTTGGCTTTTATACATATGCCTTTGGATTTCTAGGTCTTTTTTTCTTTGGGTCATAAATTCTGTATAATTCCCATTATAAGATTTTAGACTATGATTTTCCATTAGGAATACCTTGTTAATAGTAGCATCTAAAAAGTACCTATCATGAGAAATAATTAAAACAGATCCATTAAAGTTTTTTACAAAGTTTTCAAGAAAGTTTATAGCCTTAATATCAAGGTGGTTGGTAGGCTCATCTAAAAGAATTAAATCTGGTTTTTCTAAAAGCAAACAGCAAAGCTCAACCCTAGCTTTCTGACCTCCTGATAAAACAGATACTTCTTTATCAAAATCTTCTTGTGAAAATCCCATACCTACAAGAGTTCCTGTAATTTCTGACTTGTAGGAATATCCATTTCTATCTTCAAATTCTTGATGTTTTTGAGCATAAGTTCTCATAATATCATCAAGCTCACTTTGTGAAATACTTGGATCAGACATTTTTTCTGTTAAATCTAATATTTCTTTTTCAAGTTTTATAAGATCATCAAAAACAGCCAAACAGTATTCATAGATGGTTTTGTGGCTGTCTAAGTTTAATTGTTGTTTTAAATATCCAACATTTACTTCATTTGGTATGTAAATTTCTCCATTATCTTTCGTATCTTTACCTGTTATAACATTAAAAAGGGTAGTCTTACCGGAACCATTGTTTCCGATAAGTCCTACCTTTTCTCCTTTTTCTATTTTGAAGCTTACATTGTCAAAAATCTCTTTTGTTGGATAAGATTTTTTTAAATTCGATGCCGAAATTACTACCATAATTAATTAGAAATTAAAATCTTGTGGTGAATTTATAAAGTATGTAAGGGTGAATAGGGATTCATCCAGGTGTACATTTTCAATAACTACATCATTTTTTACCTTTAAATCCACTGGAGCAAAATTCCAAATTCCTTTTATACCTCCATCGCATAAAACATCACACACTTCTTGTGCAGAATCTCTTGGTATTGTTATAATTCCAATATCGACTTGATTTTCTTTTAAGTATTGTTCCAAGTCTTTAATATCTTGAATCATTACTTCATGATCTTCTACACTAGCTCCTGCTTCTAAATTTTTATCAAAAACAGCAAAGATTTCATATCCTAGCTCATGAAATCCCTTATACTTATAAAGAGCATGACCTATATTACCATAACCGATAAGAACCATCTTGTAATTTTTATCAACTCCGATAATCTTTGATAACTCATCTATAAGTTCTTTTACATTGTAACCATATCCTTGTTGTCCAAAACAACCATAGTGGTTTAAATCTTGTCTTATCTGACTAGCTGTAAGTCCAGTAATCTGCGATAGTTCTTTAGAAGATACCCTAACTATCCCTTTTTCGTTGATAGCTTCAAGATATCTGTAGTATTTTGGTAACCTTTTTATTACAGATAAGGATACACTACTTTGTTTTTTCATATTACCTCCCTTTATTTTTTGTGATTATCAACAATAAATACTCCCTCACTAGTATTTTCTTCAACATCTAAAGTTTTCTCATCTTGATTGTTTTCATCCGAATTTTTTCCAATTTTTAGTAAATTAATAAGGTGAATAATATATACACCAAAAAGTGCTGTATAAAAAACTACTTGTCCATTTAATAGTAAAAATCTATTAGAAACAACAAGGCTTTTTGGTAAAAAATCAAGGTATTTTGATACCATTATTAATCCATGGTAGGTTAGAGAAATAAATCCTAAGGCCGAAACTATAGCTGCAAATATTGAAAATCCTACACTTGATGATCGGAATAGTATATATAAGCTATAAATAAACATCAATATCCAAGATAGTATGAAACAAATACTCCATACTTCATTTATGATAGGATTTTTGTCACCACCACCTATGTTTATAAAAGCGGTAATGACTAATTCTATCATTATAAGGATTACTAATGCTAAGCTTAAAGATCTTTCAAATCTCTTACTCATTTTTTCTCCTTTAGTTGTTCTTTTTTGCTTTATATCTTAAGTTATTATTCAAAATTTTCTTTCTAATTCTCAAAGATTTAGGTGTGATTTCTATAAGTTCATCTTCCTCAACAAATTCCATCATTTCTTCAACAGACATTTGTATAGCAGGTGAAAGAACTAAGGCATCATCTGCTGAAGATGCTCTAACGTTAGTTTGTTTTTTCTTCTTACAAACATTAACATCTATATCTAATCCCTTTGCATTTAATCCTACAACTTCTCCTTCATAAACTTCATCTTGTGGTTTTACAAAAAGTTGTCCTCTTGATTGAGCTGCATTAAGACCATATGTTGTTGCGACACCAGTTTCAAATGATACAAGTGAACCTGCTTGTCTGTGAGGAATGTCTCCCTTATATTGCTCATAGGCTAAAAATTCTGAATTTAAAATTCCTGTTCCTTTAGTATCAGTTAAAAAGTCTTGTCTATAGCCTATAAGTCCTCTAGCAGGAATTTTAAAGATTAATCTTGTATATCCTGATGAAGATGGTGTGATATCAGTAAGTTCTCCCTTACGTCTTCCAAGTTTTTCTATTACTGCTCCTGTGTAAATTTGATCTACATCTATAGTGGCAATTTCTATTGGTTCTAAAATTTTTCCCTTTTCATCTTTTTTAAACATTACTTGAGGTTTAGAAACTTGGAACTCATAACCCTCACGTCTTAAGTTTTCTATCAATACTGAAAGATGGAGTTCTCCTCTTCCTGAAACTTTAAAGCTTTCTGTTGTATCTCCTTCTTCAACTCTTAAAGATACATCTGTTTCTTTTTCTTTAAATAATCTGTCCCTAAGATGTCTACTTGTTACATATTCTCCTTCACGACCTGCAAACGGTGAGTCATTTACAGAAAAAGTCATGGTAAGAGTAGGCTCAGATATTTTTGTAAATTCAATAGGTTCCTTGTTAGCCTCTGTACAAATTGTATCTCCTATGTATATATCTTCCATACCTGATAGGGCTACAATAGAACCATAAGAAGCCTCTTCTACTTCAACTCTTTTTAAACCTTCAAATTCATATATAGTGACTATTTTTGATTTTATTGATTTTTCTGGATCATTATAGTTAACAATGATACATTGATCATTTTTTCTAATAGTTCCACTTTCTACTTTTCCTATTGCTATCCTTCCTAAATAATCATTAAAATCTGTAGTTGAAACTAAAACTTTAAATGGTGCTTCAGGTTCTGCCTCATAAGCTGGAGTATATTCTACAATAGTATCTAGAAGGTCAGTCATATCTGATTTTACTTGACCAAACTCCTTACTAGCCCAACCTTCTTTGGCTGAAGCATAGATAAATGGTGAATCAAGATAAGCTTCATCTGCTTCAAGTGAAATGAATAAGTCTATAACTTCATCTTCAACTTCTTTTACTCTTTGGTCAGGTCTATCTACCTTATTTATACAAATAATTGCTGGAAGACCTAATTCTATTGCTTTTCTTAAAACAAATTTTGTTTGAGGCATAGGGCCTTCATGACTATCTACAACAAGAACTACAGCTTCTGCCATATTTAAAACTCTCTCAACTTCTCCACCAAAGTCTGCGTGGCCTGGAGTGTCAATAATATTAATCTTAGTATTCTTATAATTTATAGCTGTATTTTTTGAAAGTATAGTGATTCCTCTTTCTTTTTCTATAGAATCAGAATCCATTACTCTTTCGTCTACTTTTTGATTTTCTCTAAATATTCCTGATGTTTTTAAAAGTCCATCTACTAATGTAGTCTTGCCATGATCTACGTGTGCAATAATAGCTACATTTCTAACGTCTGTTCTTTTCATGTACGTTCTTTATCCTCTTTCTATATAACAATTTCTATCAATTTATTATACCATATGTTAATTGTTTATTAAAACTACAACAATGAAAAACATAAAAAAATACTTGATATTTCCTATCAAGCATTATAGGTAACTTTAAGATCCTGATCTTTTAATAGTATAGCTGCTATGGTATTTTCTCTTACCAAAACTCCATCCGATAAGCTGTAAACTAGCTTTATACCTCTTCCATGATCAGCTAGATAATCTTTTTGATAAACATAATCAATACCTTGACCTTCATCCTTAATTTTGATTATACAACATTTATCATTTAAAATAACTACCGCTTCTATAAATTTATTTTCATCATATTCATTTCCATGTTTATATGAGTTTGCTATTAATTCATCCAAAACAAGCTTAGTCTTGAACAAAAAATAGCTATCTAATTGTTTTTTTTCTAATGATTCTAACACACTTTCTCTAAAATCCTTTATTAAATTTAGATTTGTAGGAATCAATGTTCTAATAATTTCCATAATGACCTTCCTTTGTAATGTGATATAATTATACCCAATTTTTCTAAAATATATAAATGTTTAAATAATTTATAATTGTGGTATACTATTTATATAAACAAATGAAAGGAGATACACTATGAAATTTGTATGCACAGCTTGTGGATATATCTATGATCCAGCAGAAGGCGATCCAGATAATGGAGTAGCTGCAGGAACAGAATTTGCTGATCTTCCAGAAGATTGGGTTTGCCCAGTTTGTGGAGTTGGTAAAGATATGTTTGAAGAAGAATAATAAATTGAAATAATAAGGTTGTTGTAATTTATTGCAACAACCTTTTCTTATATGGAAATTTGTGCATATATTTTACTTAATCATATATAGGTATGTATATTAATAATTATGAATTGGTTTTTAAGATTCTCAAAAAGAAACAAAAATAAATTTAAATACAGCTTCTCATTCTTATCTGTTATCTTATTAAGTTTTGTTTTATACAAGTTTTATAAGATGGGTATTTTAACTAATGAAAAAGCTCTTTCAGACTTTTTAGGAGATTGGTATTTTATAGCCCCTATTATATTTATTAGTATTAGACTATTGGTTTCATTTGTACCTTTTTTACCAAATATGTTTCTTATAATAGTCGGTTTTAGTGTGTTTGGAACTATTAAAGGGGCAATTTATAACTATATAGCTTCAGTTTTGGCTGCTCTAGCCGACTTTTTTTTAGTTAAAATTTTTGGTTACAAAGTATTGAAAAAGACTTTCTCTGAAGATAAAATGAAGAAATATAAAAAACAAATTAATCAAAGCCAAAAAAGGTTTAACAGATTTTTATTTATAACAAACTCTATTCCCCTCGCTCCTAGCAATTTCTTTTGTATGATAGCAGCCCTTACTTCATTACCAATAAAAAGATTTATAAATATAATTATTGTGTCTAAATTTCCTGAGACACTAATTATAGGTCTAGTTTTGAAATATTTTGAATCTTTACTTAGAAGCTTCTTATAATTTCTTGTCTAAAAGTGAAATTATTCTATTAGTAAGTATTTAAAATTTCAATATGAAAAGATATTAATTTCGAAAAGTAAAAAGTTATATTTTAGCAAAGTTTTCTTACAATACTTGATGAAAGTTTGAAACCTTCATACAAATCAGGTATAATATAAATGATAATATGTTGATTATAACGCTTAATTCTCAACAGAGATATGGGGGATCCATTTTTGGGGTGAATCATTAGAGGAGCAGCCCTTGCTCTAACCCGTCAGCTAACCTCATAAGCGTAAGGGAGTTTACATATGTACCATGGAGCTCCATGGTATTTTTTTATAAACTTTTTTAAAAACAATAAAAGGAGATGTATATTTAGTGAAAAAGAATTTTCAAAAAATAATCGTCACGATTATGATTTTCTTCTTATCCCTACCTATTCAGGCTAGCCATGCTTCCAAGGGGAAGATTACATTTGGTGATGCTGGTTGGGAAAGTAATAAATTTCATAATGCTGTGGCAGGAAAAATTGCAGAAGAAGTCTTTGATTATACTTGGGAAGAAACACCTGGTTCTTCCGCTGTAGTCCACGAAGGACTTTTAATTGGAGAGATAGATGTACAAATGGAAGAGTGGACCGATAATCTACCAAAGTACCAAAATGATTTGGAAGATGGTAAATTACAAGAACTTAGTGTAAACTTTGATGATAACTACCAAGGAATCTATGTTCCTCGCTATGTTATAGAAGGCGATGAGGAACGTGGTATCGAAGCGAGTGCACCTGACTTAGAGTATGTATGGGACCTTAAAAAATACCCAGATGTTTTCAAAGATTCTGAAAATCCATCTAAGGGTCGTCTTTATGGAGCTATTACTGGTTGGGAAGTAGATACTATCCTTCAGAAAAAATATGAACACTATGACTTAGATGAAGATTTTGTTTATTTTAGTCCTGGTTCAGATACAGCCTTACAAACTGCTATAATCGATGCATATGATAAGGGAGAACCAGTGGCTGCTTATTATTGGGAGCCGACTGCTCTTTTAGGTAAATACGATATGGTTCTTTTAAAAGATGAACCTTATGAAGATAAAGAAGCATTTAATGCAGGAGAAACAGAACTTCCTCCTATGAGAGTAACCATAGCTGTAAGTACTGACTTTTATGATAACGAGGAAAATGCAGATTTTATTAAATTCCTTTCTAATTATAAAACTTCAAGCAAACTAACTTCAGAGGCCTTAGCCTATATGGACGACAATAAGGCAAGCTATGAGGAAACTGCTGAGTGGTTTATTTTAGAACATGAAGATTTAGTAAAAGAATGGCTAGGTGAAAAAGACGCAAATACTCTCATTGCTAACCTAAATGGCGAAGATAGCAAAAAGGCTTTTTCTATATATGACTTTCCTTTTGAACTACCTATAGACTTGAATTCTATAGATAAATCCGTTCGTGATTTTAGTGTTAGACACGACAGTTTCTTCTCTACTCTAACTAGAGGTCTTACAAGTTTTGTTAACTCTATACAAAGAATATTAAATTTCATACCTTGGTTTGTACTTATAGGACTAGTATTTTTTGCAACATTTATGCTTTTAAAAAGCTTAAGTAGTGCTATATTATATAGTGCCCTATTATTCTTAGTCGGTGCAGTAGGTTATTGGAATTTGATGAATGAAACTCTAGCAATCATCATTGCATCGGTTTTAATTTCTTTGTTGATAGGTTTTCCATTGGGTATTCTTATTTCTGCAAATGATAGAGCAGATAGAATCCTTAGACCAATACTTGATACCATGCAGACTATGCCGGTATTCGTTTACCTTATACCTGCCTTGCTATTCTTCGGACTAGGAAAAGCACCAGGAGTTATAGCTACAACTATTTATGCTGTAGTACCTATGATTCGTTTAACAAGTTTAGGTATTAGATCAATAGATAAAGAAGTAGTAGAAGCATCAAAAGCTTTTGGATCTACTTGGCTTCAATCTTTAATAAAAGTACAAATTCCACAAGCCTTACCAACAATAATGACTGGTGTTAACCAAACATTAATGATGGCAATTTCTATGGTAGTTACTACTTCTATGATTGGTGTTAGAGGACTAGGTATGGAAGTATTAAATGGAGTTAATAAGATTGAGATTGGTCGTGGATTAATATCTGGTATAGCTGTAGTAATAGTAGCAGTTATCTTAGACCGTATTACTCAAGGATTTGTAAAACGTAGTGAGGTGAAATCTGATGGACAATAATAGTGTAATTAGTGTAAAAGATGTGTCTATGGTTTTTGGCCCAGAAAAAAATAAAGCTTTAAAACTTAAGAAAAAAGGACTATCTAAAAATGAAATCTATAAACAAACGAAATCTACAGTAGCCTTAAATAAGGCCTCATTTGATATACATTCAGGAGAGATTTTTGTAATTATTGGTCTTTCAGGATCAGGTAAATCTACACTTGTTCGTTGTCTTAACGGACTTAATAAACCTACTTCCGGCAAAATAGAATACCACGGAGAAGATATAGGCAAGTTTAACAAAAAAGAAATGATAAACTTCCGTAGAGATAAAATTTCTATGGTATTCCAACAATTTGGACTTATGTCTCATAGAGATGTCATCAGTAATGTAGAATTTGGCCTTGAAGTAAAGGGAGTTTCAAAAGAAGAAAGACACAAAAAATCTATGGAAATGATAGAAATGGTAGGACTCGATGGTCACGAAAACGAGTCTATAGCTAAATTATCAGGTGGTATGAAGCAACGTGTAGGTATTGCTCGTGCTTTGGCTAATGATCCAGAAGTTCTTCTAATGGATGAACCTTTCTCAGCCCTAGACCCATTGGTAAAAAAAGACATGCAGTTTGAACTCCTTAGTATACAGAAAAAACTTAATAAAACTATAGTCTTTATTACCCATGATATAAATGAAGCTTTCAAATTGGGAGATAGAGTTGCTATAATGAAAGATGGTGATATAATTCAAATTGATACGCCAGAAAAAATGAGTTCTAATCCTGCTACCGATTATGTTAAACAATTTATAGATAGTGCAGATATGACTAAGGTATTGACAGTAGGAAATGTTATGATACTTCCAGATAGTATAGTTGGAATATCAGACAGTCCTGAAATCGCCATAAAAGCTATGCGTCGTAACAACACTTCATCTGCATATGTAATACACAACATGAAACTTCAAGGAGTAGTTACTATCTACGATACAATAAGAGCTGCAAGAGAACATCTAGAACTTAAAGATATTCTTATAGAGGATATAAATACTACTACACCAGATACTCTCTTAACAGATATGATAGAGATGGCAACAGAAACACCTTATCCTATAGCTGTTCTTGATGAAAATGATAATTTTAAGGGGATAGTATCCAAGGTTCATGTTCTAACTTCTCTCTTATAAGTAAAATATCTTAAACAGAGAGTTAAAATTTACAGTGTTTCTAAAAATAATAGCTTTTGTATTTTAAACAAAAAAAGCTCATGCAAATCTATATTTTGCATGAGCTTTTTTCTTGTTTAGAATATTTACAAATTTTTATTTTTTTTATTTTTTCCTCTCATAGCTATGTAGAGAGCAGAAAATATGGCTGCCAATATAGCTATCAGAATAATAATGGTTTGTGGCTTTATAATAAACTGTGAGTCTTTTTTTCCTGTACTATTTTCATAATCCTCAACATTTGCAAGGTTTAGTCTTAAATTACTACCCTTATCTTTAAAAGATGTGGTCAAACTTTCTTTAGATGTTAGTTTTTGAAGTGTTTGTCCATTAGAATTAGCTCTAGGTGCGTAAGTCCTATTTTTAACTTTTTCATCTTTATGTATGTTTTCTAGTCTCTGCATAGACTCAACATTAGGTGATTTAGACTTATTTTCTTCCTCTACTATCTTATCAGAAGATGAATCTTGATTTTCAGGAATTTCATTTTCATCTATTGGATTATTGTTTGAGTCATTGTCCTTATCAATCTGATCAGATTTCTCTGTATCTTCTAAAACTTCTTTATCATCTTTATCATTTTTATCGTCTTCAGAAGTATCTGTTTCATCTTGTTTTTCAGATTCATTAATTTGCTTATCTTCTTCTGTTTGAGGTTTAACTATTACATTTGGATTTTCAGTTGATTGTGGATTTTCAGACTTATTTTTATCCTTAGGTTTCTCTTCTGTAGTTTTTTTATCCTCTTGTGTTTTATCATTTTCTCCATTTTGAGAAAGTACTGTATCAACTTCTGTAAAAATAGTATTTTTATCAACCTTGTTTGCCATTTCATCAAGGGCTGCTTGATTTATCTCGATATTTATATTTTCTTCATTCGAGGCATAGGAAGTACTAGAAATGAAAACACTAATAGCTAGCATACTTGTTAGTATTAAATTTTTATTCAGTTTCATTTTATCACCTCCATATTCTCTCCACATTTTAATTCACTTATATCATACCTGATATATCTTCACATTACAATCCCACTTGATCTTATAAAAATAGCTTCTGTAAAATCAAAATTTCTTTTACAGAAGCTAT
>JBQDYR010000007.1:24830-25442 GCA_052105355.1 Anaerococcus sp. | reverse complement strand
CCTTATTTCTATCAGGAGCAAAGGATAAATCTAATACTTTAACTATATCATGATATTTTATACCAAGATAAACTTTACCCAAATGAGCATAACCTGTTGTAACGATACAAAGATCTGATCCAGTCCTTTTATATAAACCTTCAAGCATTTCTATTGCTGTTTGATCACTTACTGCTGTATATTTTTCTAGTGTTTCACGTGAAACATTTAATATATCTATTTTAGATTCATCTGAGTAAACTATATATGATTCTTTTAAGCAATCAGATGCACCCGGTATATCTATTATGGAAGAAGCTATAAGTCCTCCTGTAATTGACTCTGCAGTAGAAATTCTTTCTTCTCTGTCTTTTAAGATTTCAAGAAGAACTTTTTCTTTTCTTTGACCATTCTTGGTAATAATTAGTGGTCCAAATATCTCATCTAATTCTTTTATTTTTGTTTCTATCATATTTATAGCAGAATTTTTGTCATTTGCTTTTGCAGATACTCTAATATAGGCGCCATCATCAGTAAAGTAAGGGCTGATAGTTGGGTTTTCTCCGCTAAAATCAACTCTTCTTGCCATATCCCATTCACCAAGCATACCTATTTTTAATATTCTTGATTCTA
>JBQDYR010000007.1:0-24820 GCA_052105355.1 Anaerococcus sp. | reverse complement strand
TTATTAAGATGTGGAAGAACTTTTTTATCAAACATTCTCTTCATCTCACGAGGTGGTCCAGGCATTAAAACTATCTTACAAGAATTTTTGGTTTCTATAATACATCCTGGAGCTGTGCCCACTTCATTTTCTAAAACTATAGCATCATTGGGAAATTTTGCTTGCTTTAAATTATTTTCAAGTGCAAGCTTGTTGTCTTTAAAATATACTTTTAGGGATTCTAATGCTTTTTGATTTATCTCAACTTGATTTTCTTTTTCTGCTACTCTTATAGTGACCTCTTTACTAATATCATCTGGTGTAGGTCCAAGTCCTCCACTTACAAAAATATAGTCACACTTATTAGTAGCATCTTTCATTTCTTTATAAAGTCTATCAAAGTTATCTCCAATAGTTACCATCTTATATACATTCATTCCCAACTCACTAAGTTTTTGAGCAAGGTATTGTGAATTTGTGTCTGTTATATTTCCTAATAAAATTTCTGTGCCTACAGAAAAAATTTGTCCTATCATACTAACCTCTTTTCTTACTACTAGTATAACAAAAAATCTTAATTGGGTACAATGTTTCACGTGAAACATTCATCTAAAAAGCTGTTGCATTTTTGCAACAGCTAGATACAACTTATAGAGGATTCTTCTTTGGTAAATTCTTTCCTCTAGGATATTTTTTTGCAGTTTGATGTACTTTCTTTATTATAATATTATTTCTTTGATTTCCATCAAGATTAATCTTATCTATTTTAACTACTTCTCCTCCCAAGACTTTTAAAGCATTTTCTGCTTGTTTTAACTCATCACTTGCCTTAGGACCTTTCATAGCTATAAATATCCCTCCAACCTTTAAAAAGGGAAGACATAGTTCTGATAGAGTAGCTAAGTTTGCTACAGCTCTAGACACAACAAGATCAAATTCTTCTCTATGCTCTTTGGCAAAATCTTCCGCTCTTACATGAATGGCACGAGTATTTTCTAATTCCAAAGTATCTATAACATCATTCATAAAGTTTACTTTTTTTCTTACTGAATCTATTAGAGTAAGATCTATAGTCTTTTCTATCCTTAGTGGGATTCCTGGAAAACCAGGACCTGAACCAATATCAAGAATCTTTGATCCTTCTTGAACATAATCTATAATAGTTAGAGAATCTTCAAAATGCTTTAAATCTATTTGATCAGGATCTGTTATAGTTGTTAGGTTAAATTTTTTATTAGTATCTATAAGCATTTTTTTATAAATATCATATTTACTCATGTACTTCTCCAGTCTTCATTCTTATAAGTAATACATTTATATCAGATGGTGATACTCCAGAAATTCTTGAAGCTTGTCCTATAGAATCTGGCTTTATTTGATTTAGTTTTTCTGCTGATTCTTTTTTTAATCCAGGAATTTTACTATAATCTAAGTCTGGACTTAATTTTTTCTTTTCAAGTTTTTTAAACTTATCTATATCTATCATTTGCTTTCTGATATATCCTTCATACTTAATTTCCGTTTGAACTTGGATTTGTTGAAACTTTGGTAAGTATGGTCTATTGTCATCAAACACTTCTAACATCTGATAAGTTATTTCTGGTCTTTTTAATAGGTCATATAAACTATATCCTGTCTTTATAGGACTTGAACCTAATTTTTCTAGTTTGTTATTGGTCTCATCTGTTGGAGTTATCTTGATATTTTTAAGTCTTTCTATTTCTTCAGATATATTTTTTCTCTTTTCTAGCATTTTTTGATATCTTTCTTCTGAAACTAGACCTATGTCATAACCTTTTTGAGTAAGTCTAAGGTCTGCATTATCTTGTCTCATAGTAAGTCTATATTCACATCGAGATGTCATCATCCTATAAGGTTCATTTGTACCTTCTGTTACCAAATCATCGATTAAAACTCCTATATAAGCATCAGACCTATCAAGGATAAGCGGTTCTTTTCCTTGTAGTTTTAAAGCTGCATTTATACCTGCTACAAGCCCTTGACCACCTGCCTCTTCATACCCTGATGATCCATTTATTTGTCCAGCAAAATATAAATTTTCATAAACCTTTGACTCTAAAGTTCTATTAAGTTCTCTAGTATCAATCATATCATACTCTATTCCATATGCTGGTCTCATTATTCTTGCATTTTCTAAACCTAATATTGTCTTATAAAAGTCTTTTTGTATCTCTTGAGGAAGTGTAGATGATACACCTTGAATATACATCTCATTGGTAGATAATGATTCTGGCTCTATAAAAACTTGGTGGATGTCTCTATCTGGAAATCTTACCATTTTATCTTCTATCGAAGGACAATATCTTGGCCCAACTCCTTTAACAAGTCCTGCATACATAGGAGATCTATCTAAATTATCCATAATAATTTCTTTAGTTTCCTCTGTTGTATAGGTCAAATAACATGGATATTGATTTCTATCTGAAAAATCTTCTCCTTCATTTATAAAAGAAAATGGTATAACTTCCTTGTCTCCTTCTTGGATTTCGGTTTTTGTATAATCAATTGTTTGAGAATCTACTCTTGCAGGGGTTCCAGTTTTAAATCTTCTTAGTTTAAAACCTAAATCTTCCAAGCTATCAGATAAGAAAGTTGCTGCAGAAAGGCCATGAGGACCTGAAGTTTTTGTATATTCTCCCATTAGAATTTTTCCATTCAAATAGGTTCCTGTACAAACTATAACTGCCTTGGCTGGAAAAATCGCTCCTTGAACAGTTTCAATCGATACAACCTTGCCATCTTCAACATTTATCTTATCAACTTCTTGTTCAAAAAGATCTAGATTTGGTTCGTTTTCTAAAACTTTTTTCATTTCTTGATGATATTTTACCTTATCAGCCTGAACTCTTAGAGAATGAACAGCAGGACCTTTTGAAGTATTTAACATTCTTGATTGGATAAATGTCTTGTCTATATTAATAGCCATTTCTCCACCTAAGGCATCTATTTCTCTTACTATATGTCCCTTACCTGTTCCACCTATATTGGGATTACAAGGCATATCAGCCACAGATTCCATAGATGTTGTCAAAACAAGAGTCTTAAAACCCATTCTTGCTGTAGCAAGACTAGCTTCACAACCTGCATGACCCGCACCTATAACCACAACATCATAGGCTTGGTCTAAATATTTTTTATTACTTTCCAACACAAAACTCCTTAAATACTTTATCCATAATCTCATCTGAAACAGATTCCCCAATTATAAGTCCCAAATCTTCGTAAGAAGATCTTAAATCAACTTCTATAGCGTCTATCGGAATCATTCTCTTAATATCTTTTAATGAGGATTCCATTTTTTCATTAGCTGATTTTAAAAGTCTTTCATGTCTTAAATTTGTAATTAAAATTGGTTCTGCTTCAAGTTCTTTGGTATCAAAAATATCTGAAATTAAATTTTCTAAAGCTTCTATACCTATATTATTTTTTATAGATGCTTCAATTATAGGAATATCTAATTTTTCTAAATCTATCCTATTAAATTTAGGATTTAAGTCTGTCTTATTTAATATAATAATAGAATTTTTTTCTTTAATAATATCTAGTATTTCTTGATCTTCATGATCAAAAGCCCTTGAACTATCAAATATAGCTATTATTAGATCAGATTGATCTGCTAATTCCTTAGACCTATCTACACCTATTTTTTCTACCAAATCATCTGTTTCTCTAATACCAGCAGTATCATTTATTTTTAAAGTTAGATTTCCCAATGAAATATATTCAGTTATAGAGTCCCTAGTAGTACCCGGAATATCAGTAACTATAGCCCTATTTTCTTTTAATAGTGCATTTAATAGTGAAGATTTTCCAACATTTGGCTTCCCAATTATAGTTGTGTTGATTCCATCTTTTACTATTTTTCCTTTCTTTGATGTCTTAACCAATTTTGTTATTTTGTTCTTTGCATCTTCCATATAGGTAATTATATTATCAAGAGGTAAATCCTGTCCATCTTCTGTAAAGTTTATAGAATATTCTATTCTTGATAAGGCTTCAAGTTGAGATTTTCTCACATCTGCTATAGCATCTCTAAGAGATCCTGAAAGTTGAGATAGTCCTGATTTTTGAGAAAGATCATTGGTGGAATTGATTATATCAAGAACTGCTTCTGCTTGAGAAAGATCAATTCTTCCATTTAAAAATGCTCTTTTAGTAAACTCTCCTCTTTCCGCCATTACAGCACCTTGATCTAAGAGAAGGTTTAAAATATTTTTAACTGAAATAAAAGACCCATGACAGTTTATCTCACAAATATCTTCTCTAGTATAAGTATAGGGTCCCTTCATAAAAGCAACCATAACCTCATCTATTAGAGTGTCTCCGTCATATATATATCCAAATCTCATTTTCCTATTATCTTTGTCTTTATCTATATATATTCCGTTTGCAGGTTTAAAGATTCTTTTAATAATGTCAAAAGAATCATCGCCACTCATACGAACTATTGATATACCTCCAGTTCCAGGAGGAGTAGAAATTGCTGCTATTGTTTTTTCGCTCATAATTCTTCCTTTCTTAACGATAGTTTACCTTTGACATAAACTTTGTTCTTAGATTATATTTAAATTTAAAAATCTGTCAATATTTACCAATATGATATTATAACATATTTCAGAATATAAAAATAGAGATGTTTCACGTGAAACATCTCTATTTATTACTCTACTATGTCTACAACTACATATCTATTTGGTTCTTGGCCTTTAGAGTAAGAAGTAAGTTTATCATACTTTGAGATTTGCTCATGAGCAAGTCTTCTTTCATATGAATTCATATATTTTAAATTCCATTTTTTTCTAGTCTTTAAAACTTTTCTTGCTGCATGGTCTGCTTGTTCTATAATCTTGTCATCTCTACGTTTTTTATAGTTGTTAATATCAATATTTATTTTTAGATCATTAGATCTAGATCTAAGAGATTTTCTTAAAATTATTTCTATAGAATCTATAGTTCTTCCGCCTCTGCCTATGGCAATACCTGTATCTTTTTCATCAATTTTTGCATCTAGTTTTATTATATTATCTTCAAGATTTCCAACGACCTTAACATTTTCAAAATGCATATTTTCTAAAATTTCTGTTAGAAAATCTTTTGCTCTATAATATTTATCTATATTTGACTTTTGACTTGACTGTGAGTTTTCTTCAATATCATTATCATCGTCTAAGTTTTCTAGATTTTCTTGATTTATTTCTTCTACAAGCTCAGTATCAACTTTTTTATCATCTTCTAAAGTTTCTTTGAATTCTAAAGTTTCCCCGAAATCTTCATGATTATCTCTTTCAATTTCTTCTTGATTTTCTTTGACATCATCATAAAGAAGGCTATCCGTTCCTAAATCTCTTTTGATTTGTTCTAGGTCTTCTTTGAAGTCATCTTCATAGGTAATTTTTACTACGGCATCTTTTTGACCTATTAATCCTAAAAAACCACTAGATTCTTTTTCTAAAACCTCAACTGTAACCTCGTCTAAACTCTTGTTAATTTCAAGTAAAGCTTCTTTTATAGCCTGATCCTTAGTTTTTGCTGATTTAATTATTGTTTTTTTCATCTTCTACCTCTTTTTCACCTTCTTTTTTACCAATAAGGTAAGTTATAGCTAGTAAAATTAACCTTACTATAGAACTTGTTGTCCAATATAGTGGAAGACCAGCTGGTAAGTTTCTAAACATAAAGAAATATAAAAGTGGCATTATGAGTAACATATTATTCATGGAACTCATAGGATTATTCTCTCCAGACATTTGAGGATTTGTCTTCATAGAAAATAGTGAGTTTGCAAATTGAGATATACTTGTTAGAAGTGGAAGTCCATAAAATAGAGGATCCTTATCTTGAAGACTTGGAACCCATAAGAAATTGTCTTGAATATTTTGGAATCCATCCTTAAATACATATACTTCTGGTTCTCTGATAACTCTATAAAGAGCAATCAATATTAAAAATTGAAAAATCATTACAAAACATGATGAAATACCTGGGTTTACTCCCTCTTCTTTGTAAAGTTCTTGCATTTTTTGCTGCATGATTTGTGGATCGTAGGAGTATTTTTTCTTAATTGCATCCATTTTAGGTTTTAACTCGCTCGATTTTTCAGCAGTCTTCTTTTGATTTTTCATCATTGGTATTGTAATAATATTTACAATAAGTGTCATTATAATTATGGAAATGGCATAAAAACTAATATCGGCCGATTCTGTAAAGTTGTTGGCCAAAGTATCGTATATCCATCTCATTAGTGAGCCTAATACACCGGCAAAAAAATTCATACGTCTCTCCTATTTTTTTTAATTTATTTATTAAAAGAAAATAATAAATAATTGCAAATAAAAAATCTTTTCTTTTAATTAATATTTTTCGACAGGATCATATCCTCCTTTAGAAAAAGGATTGCATCTTAAAATTCTCCACACTGACTTGAAAAATGCCTTAATAAAACCATACTTTTTGAAGCATTCATAAGCGTATTGACTGCAAGTAGGGTAATATTTGCACTTTCCATGACCTAATTGTGGAGAAATATATAGTTGATAAAATTTAATCAATCCTAGAAAAAGTTTATTTATCATATCTAATTCTCTTTTTCTTTCTGGCAATGCCAAAAATATGATTAATAGAAGATTCAAGCTTTACATATGTAAAATCTACAGTATGTTTTTTCGGAATTATAATTATATCTACATTATTAATGTTTTTATAATTATTTCTAATAATATCTCTAAGTCTTCTTTTAAGTTTGTTTCTTTGATTGGCTTTTCCAACCTTTTTAGAAATGGAAAAGCCAAATCTTGGATGGTTTAAACCATTGTTTTTTATTAAAATTGTAAAATCTCTGTTGTAAAAAGCTTTTGATTTTTTATAAACTCTTTCAAAGTCTGTATTCTTTCTTAAACTAAGTTGTTTTTCCATAAGAATCCATTCTTAAAAATCTACAATCTAAAAAGCTTTACGCTATTTCTTATGCAGATAATCTTTTTCTTCCTCTTTTTCTTCTAGCTTTTATTACTCTTCTACCACCTGGGGAAGACATTCTTTTTCTAAATCCGTGGTTTTTGCTTCTTTTTCTTTTATTTGGTTGATAAGTTCTTTTCATATTTATCACCTCCCATTAATGATTTACGCTAGTCTTAATTATATTTAAAAATGCTTGAGCTGTCAAGGTTTAGCATATAAAAATTCAATTTAATTATAATTTTGTATTTATTCATATACATATTAAATTTTTATGCAATAAATATCAAATATTGAATAAGATATCACTTGTGGATAAATAATTTTAGAAAAATTTTATACACAAGTAATTAAGAATAGAATATTTTAAAATTTTATGAATAAATTATTATTTTAAATCATAAAAAAATCCTTAAATCTACAATTTAACCAACATATAAATAAATTTATAAGGTAAATTTAATAATTTATCAAAATATACACATTATCCACAAAGAAAAATCATTCTAAAATTCACTTAATAGTAAGTTATCCAAAAGTTATTAACAAAGTGTGGATAACTTGATAAAATCGCTTAATTAATGTATAATCAGGTGTGTATAAGATATTAATAAGAGGTTTTTAGAAGATATTTTGAAATTGATTTTGTGGATAAGTTTATAAGTTAATCATTACATTCTTTTTTTTATATTCAAAAACCCTATAAATACAATAGATCATTAATCCACAATATACTTATCCACAAGTTATCCTATAATTGTGTATAAGTTTAAGATTTTTTTATCTTTTCTTGTTTTATCAAGCTTTTCCCTATGTGGATAATATTTATAAGATCGGAGTAATAATGAACAACATAGAATACATTACTAATGAATTAAAAAAACAAATGAAAATGAATATACCAGACCAGCAACAATATATGACTTGGATTGATATTATCAAACCATTAAATTTGTATGAAAATGTACTTTATTTAGAAATTCCTAAACACGATACCCTCTTTATATTTGAACAAATTTGGATACCACAATTACAAGCCTGTCTCAATAAAATAAATCAAAAACAAGGAACTGATCTAACAGTAGATATAATTGCAAAAGATTCCAAAGAATATGAAGAAATTCTATCCCTTGGTAAAAATACAGATAAGAATGGTCAATTAGTGATGGAAAATATAAAAAATTATCCTAAGCCATTATTGGATCCATCTTATATTTTTGAGAATTTTGTACAAGGTAAATCTAATCAGCTTGCCTTGGCTGTTTCTGAATCGGTTTCTGACAATGCTTCAAACAGACAAGTTTCAAGAGTATATAATCCTTTGTTTATCTATGGAGCTTCAGGACTTGGTAAAACTCACTTGATGCAGGCCATAGCTCATGAAGTATTAGAAAATCGTGATGATGCTTACATAATGTACCTATCAAGTGAAAAGTTCACAAATGAACTGATTACTGCAATATCCAAGAAACAAACTGCAAAATTTAAAGAAAAATATAGGTCAGTAGATATGCTTCTTATAGATGATATTCAGTTTATATCAGATAAAGAAGCAACCCAGGAAGAATTCTTCCATACTTTTGAAGACCTATATAACGCTGGTAAACAAATAGTTATTTCATCAGATAAGCCACCAAAAGAAATTCAAAAACTTGAAGATAGGCTAGTTTCTAGATTTGGTTGGGGAATAATTGTAGATATATCAAAACCTGATTTTGAAACAAGGGTTGCAATTTTACAAAAGAAACTTGAAGAGATAGGTGTTGATGTAGATAACAATATACTAGAGTATATAGCAGAAAACATCGATACTAATATAAGAGATTTAGAAGGTGCCCTTTCAACAGCTATAGCGTGTGCAAAGTCTGATAACAGAGTGACAGTAACCCTTGATGATGCTCTCCAAGGAGTTCAATCAAGAGTTCATAGCAAAAAAACAAAAAGAATATCTGTTCAAGATATTCAAAGAGCAGTTGCAGATAAATATAGTATAAAACTTAGTGATTTAAAAGGAAAATCTAGAAAAAAAGATATAGTACTACCAAGGCAAATTGCTATGTATTTGTGCAGAGAACTTTTAAGTATCTCCTTAGTCTCAATTGCTAATGAGTTTAATAGAGATCATACAACAATCATGCATGGTTACGATAAAATCCAATTAGAAATGAAAGAATCTGAGATTTTGCATGAGGAAATAGAAGAATTAATAAAAGAAATAAAAGAGTAGTTATCCACAATTTGTGCAAAAGCATGTGCATAAGTCTGTTAATAAGTAAGTGATACATTTTTAACAAAAATACCTTGTGTACATTGTTGATAAGTAGACCATTTGTTAGGTAGATATTCACATTCTATTAATCTTAATAGATGTCTAATTAATAATCTTTAATCCACTTATCCACTTTTAAACAGCCCCTACTACTAATACTACTAAACTTAAATAACTATTAGGAGAAGAATATGAAAATAAAAATTAAACAAAAAGATTTAACAAACGGTATCGCCATAGCTCAAAGAGCAGTATCAAGAAAAACCAATATACAAATTCATGAATTAATATACTTCGAAGCAAAAAATGACTGTCTCTTACTGTCTTCTTTTGATGGAGAAATATCTATAAAAACAAAAATTCAATGTTTGGTAGAAACAGAAGGTGAACTTGCAGTAAATGCCAACATAATCTCAAATATAGTTAGAAAACTACCAGATGATCTTGTTACTATAGAATTAAATGATGGAAAAATAACAATTAAATGTAAAGAATCTAAGTTTAATATTATAGCTTTTGATTATTATGAAAAAGAAGATTTAGAAATACCACAAGTAGAACCAATAGAAATTGATAATGAGAAATTGAAAAGATCTATTAGTCAAACAGAGTTTGCAACATCTTTAGATGAAACAAAACTTGCACTCACAGGAATTTTATTTGAATTAAAAGAAGAATACCTAAACCTAGTAGCCCTAGATGGTTATAGAGTTGCCTTAAAGAAATTAAAAGTAGCTTACCCAACAGACTTGGAAGGTGTAAGATTAATACTTCCAAAAAGATCCATAACAGAATGGACAAGAATTATAAATGATGAAAAAACTACAAAAATTTATAAATCTGACAATGATATAATATTTGATTCCGATAATACTACTATGGCATGCAAGTTAATAGACAAAAATTATATAGACTATACAAATATTATTTCTGATATTTCTACTACTTCTGTATTTATAGAAAGAAAGGCTTTGATAGACTCTTTAGAAAGAGCACAACTTCTTACTGATTCTCAAAGGGCTAATCTTATTAAAATAAATATAGAAAATTCTTCTATGCTAATACAATCCAATAGTGAAATCGGAAATGTAAGAGAACTTATAGATATCAATAAAGAAGGAGACGACTTAAATATAGCCTTCAATGCAAAATATCTTTTAGAAGGTGTCAAGGCTTGTGATACAGATACTATAAAGATGAATTTTAAATCATCTTTAAACCCATGCCTAATATATCCAAAAGATAGTAAAAAAGAAGATGAAGAATATATCTACTTGGCATTGCCAGTTAGACTTGCAAATTAGGAGAAGTAATGAAAGAGATAGAATTTAAAGCAGAAATGATAAGATTAAAAGATCTATTAAAGGCAACAGACATACTTCCATCTGGAGGAATGGCAAAAAATATCATAAAAGATGAAGGTGTTCTTTTAAATGGTGAGGCTTGTTTTATACCTGGAAAACAACTTAATAAAGGAGACCAAATAATCTTTGATGATTATCTAATTAAGATTGTATAATGTGGATTCAAAATATAAAGTTAAATAATTTTAGAAACTATTTTTATGAGAATATTGAATTTAATAGAGATATAAACATCTTTTTGGGAGATAATGCCCAGGGAAAAACCAACCTTTTAGAATCAGTATATTATCTATCCAACGCTAAATCCTTTAAAACAGTAAGAGATAAAGATATTATAATGTTTAAGGAAAAATCTATGAAACTAGAAGGACAAATAAGAAAAGGAAAGTCTTTTAAAAATGTTTCTATTGAAACTTCTGATAGGGATAAGGATATATATGTAAATGGTATAAAGTATGCCAAAAATAAAGATCTAAAGGCTTTATTTAAGCTTGTTTTATTTACACCAGAAGATTTGAGTATAATAAAAGAGGGACCAAATTTTAGAAGAGACCTTTTTGATGATATAATAATAAGTATTGATTATTCATATAAGAATTTAAAAAAGAATTTTGAAAAAATACTCATTCAAAGAAATAAACTTTTAAAACAACAAAAATCCAAGTTTTTTATAGAGCAGCTTGATGCATTTGATCAACAAATAATAAAGGCAGGCTTTACAATTTATCGAAGAAGAGAAAAATTTGTAAACTTTATAAATAAATTTGCAAAATCCTACCATAGAAACTTAACCAATGGTGCAGAAGAATTAGATATTTCCTATCAACCAGACCTTAAAGCTTCTGACTTTAAAGAATATGGAGAAAAGTTTAGAAAAAATAGAAAAAATGATCTTAAGCTTATGACTACATCATCTGGAGTAAATAGAGATGATATAAACATAAAAATAAATGGCAAAGAAGTAAAAAAATTTGGATCTCAAGGTCAACAAAGATCGGCCATATTAAATATAAAGCTTGCCCAAGTTAAATTGATAAAAGAATCATCAGCAGATGAGGCAATTATACTATTTGATGATGTATTTTCGGAGCTTGATGAAAATAGAAGCCAGTTTCTTTTGGACAATTTAGGAGACTATCAAACAATAGTAACAGCAACAAACATAAAATCATTAGAAAATGTAGATAAATCCAAGGTAAGAAAAATATCTGACGGACACATTTTAATATAGAAAGGAAACTTATGACACAATCCAATTATAATGCTTCCAATATCAGAGTCCTAAAAGGCCTTGAACCTGTAAGACTCAGACCAGGAATGTATATAGGTTCAACAAGTGAAAGAGGACTCCATCATTTGATATACGAAGTTGTAGATAACTCTGTAGACGAAGCCCTAGCAGGTCGTTGTGACTATATAAAAGTTACGATAACCAAAGATAATATAGTAAAGGTAGAAGATGATGGATCAGGAATTCCTGTAGAGCCTCATCCACAAACAAAAAGATCAACTTTAGAGACAGTTTTAACAGTACTCCATGCAGGTGGAAAGTTTGATGATAAGGCTTATAAATTCTCAGGAGGATTGCACGGTGTAGGTGTTTCTGTAGTAAATGCTCTTTCTGAATACCTTATAGCAGAGGTTAAAAGAGAAGGAAAAATTTACAAGATGGAGTTTGAAAGAGGAAAACCAACTACAGACTTACAAATAGTTGGAGATACAAAAGATAGTGGAACAACTATTACTTTTAAACCTGATCCTCAAATATTTGAAACAACAGTATTTGATAAATCTACACTTGAAAATAGATTTAGGGAAATGGCCTTTTTAAACAAAGGTGTACGTATAATTTTTGAAGATCAAAGAACAGATTTTGAAAAAACTTTCCAATATGATGGAGGTATTGCTGAATTTGTAGAATACTTAAATAGGAATAAAACTCCTCTAAGTCCTAAGATTGCACACTTTGAAGGCACTCAAGAATCTACAGGAGTAGAAATAGCCTTTCAATATACAGATGGATACTCTGAAAATATCCTAACTTTTGCCAACAATATATATACAGTTGAAGGTGGAACTCATCTTTCAGGTTTTAGGACAGCACTGACACGTGGTCTTAATGATTATGCTAGAAAATATAATCTACTAAAAGAAAATGAGAACAACTTTTCAGGAGATGATGTTAGGGAAGGAATGACAGCTGTAGTTTCTGTAAAAATTTCAGAGCCACAATTTGAGGGACAAACCAAAGGTAAACTGGGAAATTCAGAAGTAAGAGGAGCTGTAGATGCTTTCTTTTCAGAAAATTTAGAATATTTCTTGGAAGAAAATCCATCCATAGCAAAAAGTATTGTTTCAAAGGCCCACTCATCTAGAAAAGCAAGAGAAGCTGCTAGAAAAGCAAGAGATTTAACTAGGAAAAGATCTATATTAGATTCAGCAACTCTTCCAGGAAAGCTTGCAGACTGCCAAAGTACAGATATAAATGAAAATGAAATCTTTATAGTCGAGGGTAATTCGGCTGGTGGTTCAGCCAAAGGAGGAAGAGATAATAGGACTCAAGCTATACTTCCTTTAAGAGGAAAAATTTTAAATGTAGAAAAGGCAAATATTAATAGGATTTTAAACTCAGAAGAGATTAAAAATATGATAACAGCCTTCGGTACAGGTATAGGTGATGAGTTTGATGTAAGTAAATTAAGGTATGGAAAGATCATAATCATGACTGATGCCGATGTCGACGGTGCCCATATAAGAACATTACTTTTGACCTTCTTCTATAGATACATGAAACCTTTGGTAGATGGTGGTCATATCTATGTAGCCCAACCTCCACTTTATAAGCTATCTTCAGGTAAAAAAGAAAGATATTGCTATGATGAAGAGGAACTTAAAGTAATTGCAAAAGAGTTTGGAGAAGGAAACTATAAGCTTCAAAGGTATAAGGGTCTTGGTGAGATGAACGCAGACCAACTTTGGGATACAACAATGAATCCTGATCATAGGGTACTTTTAAGAGTTTACGAAAACCAAGATTCACCAACTACAGATGATACTTTTTCTATGCTTATGGGAGAAAAAGTTGAACCAAGAAGAGAATTCATTCAAGAAAACGAACGTTATGTTGAAAACTTGGATGTTTAGGGGGAAAGATGACAGAAGATTATAAACAAAACATTCTGGAAGTAGAGCTTGAAAAACAAATGAAAAAAGCTTACTTGGAATACTCTATGTCAGTTATAGTAGCCAGGGCGCTTCCAGATGTAAGAGATGGTTTAAAACCTGTACATAGAAGAATATTGTACGGAATGGAAGGCTTGGGTCTTGATCCAGGAAAACCAACCAGAAAATCAGCCAGAGTAGTAGGAGAGGTAATGGGTAAATATCACCCACATGGTGACTCGGCAATTTATGATGCCATAGTAAGACTTGCCCAAGACTTCTCAACCAGGTATCCATTAGTACAAGGACAAGGTAACTTCGGTTCTATAGATGGTGATGATCCTGCTGCTATGCGTTATACAGAAGTTAAGATGTCAAAAATAGCAAAAGAAATGCTAAGAGACATCAACAAAAATACAGTAGACTTTGGAACAAACTTTGATGATTCAGAAAAAGAACCCCTAGTTCTTCCTTCAAGATTTCCAAACCTTTTAGTAAATGGTTCAAATGGTATAGCAGTAGGTATGGCAACCAATATGGCTCCTCACAACTTGGGAGAGGTTATAGATGGATGCATAGCCTATATGAAAAATCCTGAAATAACAATAGATGAGTTATGTGATATTATAAAAGGACCAGATTTTCCTACAGGATCATTGATTCTTGGCACTAAGGGAATTAAAAATGCCTACCATACAGGTAGAGGCAAAATTAAACAAAGAGCAGTTGCTAGAATTGAACCTTTCAAAAAAAATAGAGAAAGAATCATAATCACAGAAATTCCTTACCAAGTAAATAAGGCAAGAGTTATAGAAAAAATAGCTGATTTAGTAAAAGAGAAAAAAATCGAAGGTATTTCAGATATAAGAGATGAGTCAGACCGTAAAGGAATGAGAATTGTAATAGAGATAAAAAGAGATGCCAATGCTAATATCGTCCTAAATAATCTATATAAACAAACTCAACTTGAAAATACCTTTGGTATTATAAACTTAGCCTTGGTTGGTGGAGTTCCAAAAGTTCTAAACCTAAAAGAATTAATAGAACACTATATCGACCACCAAAGAGATGTTGTAACAAGAAGAACAGAATTTGATCTTGATAAGACAAAGAAAAGAAAACATATTGTTGAAGGTCTAATTATAGCAATAGACAATATCGATGAAATTATTAAGATTATCAGAGCATCATATAATGATGATGAAATTAAAGAAATCTTTGCAAAAAAATTCAACCTATCTGAAGCTCAAACTCAAGCCATACTTGATATGAGACTAAGAAGATTATCAGCACTTGAGATAGAAAAACTTATAGAAGAAGATAAGCAACTAAAAGAAAAAATAGATTACTTATCAAGTATTTTAGGATCAGAGGAAAAACTTATAAACTTAATCATAGAAGAAATTACCGAAATTAGAGATAAGTTTGCTGATAAGAGAAGAAGTAAAATAGTTCCAGATGTAGGAGATTTTGATATAGAAGAACTTATAGAAAAAGAGGATATACTAATCACTCTAACCTATGATGGTTACATCAAAAGAATTCCTATAGATACCTATAGGGTACAAAATCGTGGTGGAAAAGGTATAAATGCAGGAAACACAAAAGAAAATGACTACATTAAAAAGATTATAACTACCAACACCCACGAAGATCTTTTATTCTTTACTTCATTTGGTAAAGTTTATGAACTTAAAGCCTACGAAATTCCAGAAGGAACTAGAACATCCAGAGGTCAGGCTATTATAAACATTCTAAAACTTGAAAATGGTGAAAGAATAACAGAAATTATAACCTTATCTGAATTAAATGAAGACAGTCAAATTATCCTTCAAACTCAAGGAGGAAAGATAAAAAAGACTGATGCAGAAAACTTCACATCAATCCAAAAAAATGGAATTATAGCCATAGGATTAAATGAAGATGATAAGTTAATATCAGTAAGACAGCTTAACGAAGAAAAAGATATAATAGTAACAACCAGACAAGGTATGGCAATAAAATTTTCATCAAAAGATGTAAGAAGTATGGGAAGACAAGCCCAAGGTGTAAGAGCCATAAGGTTAAACAAAGATGACAAGGTAGTTTCTATGAATATAGTAGGAGAAGAAACGTATCTTGTAGTAGTAACAGAAAATGGCTATGGTAAAAAAACTTCCTTTAATAACTTTAAAAACCAAAATCGTGGTGGTAAGGGACTTAAATGTCATAAAGTAACCAAAAAAACAGGATTAGTTGTTGATACCTTACCAGCTGATCTTGAAGATGATATAATGATGGTATCCCTAAAAGGAGATATGATAAGAATATCATCCAGAGATATATCTACAACAGGTAGAAGTACAGTAGGAGTAAAACTTAAAAACTTGGGAAATGAAGAAGATAGAATAGTTTCAGTTACTAAATATGAAGATAAAGATGAGGAATAGATGATGTTTGATAAAAAGATTATCAAGAATGATGATTTACTTGAAATACAAATAATAGGCGATTTGGATGTTTATTCTGAAAAAGAATTTAAATCTTTTGCCAAAGAAAATTTGTTAGGTGAAGACTTAGATATGGTTTTTGACTTCAAAGATTTAAACTATATAGATTCTACTGGGCTAGGACTTTTTATGAATCTTTATAAAAAGCAAAAGGAAAAAAATAAGTCCATAAAAATTATAAATGCAAAAGATAATATCTATAAGCTATTCAAAATTACAGATCTTACAGAATTATTCAAAATGGAGTAGTTAATGGATAAAATAAATATAAGAATACCAGCAAAAGAAAATTATTTAAAATCACTAAGACTCTTGTCAGCTTCAGTAGCAAGCGACATTGGTTTTGATATAGAAGACGTAGAAGATATTAGAGTGGTCGTATCTGAAGCTGTAAACTATAAATTAAGTGAAGAATACGTTGATATTGAATTTCTTGTAGAAGAAAATTCTTTAACAGTTTTAGTCGTAGGAAAAGATAGGGATATCGATAAAACAGCCTTAGATATGAGAAATCTAATACTAGAAGCTTTGGCTGACGAAGTTTACGTTTCGGAAGAGGAGATAAGACTGGTAAAGAGAGTAAAAAATGGCAAACGATAAACTTTCTAAAGAAGAAACAAAGAAAAAATTTCAAGAGTTTTATAAGACCAAGGATAAGAAACTAAGAGATGAATTAATAGAACAGCATCTGTATATAGTTGATATTCTAACCAACAAATATGTAGGAAAGGGAATAGAAAGAGATGATATCTATCAGGTAGCATCACTTGGCCTTATCTATGCAATAGATAGGTATGATCCTACTAAAGGTTTTGAGTTTTCAACCTTTGCTACTCCAACTATAATGGGAGAGATAAAAAGACATTTTAGGGACAAAGGTTGGGTAATTAGAGTTCCTAGAAGGATTCAAAATCTTTATAAAAAGATAAATACAGCAAAAAAAATTCTTCCTCAAGAGTTACAAAGAACCCCAACCATAAAAGATATAGCAGACTATCTTGGAGAAGATGAAGAGACAATCCTTGAAGCCATGGAAGCAAGTAAGGTTTATACTCCTCAAAGTTTGGATATGAAATATCAGGTCCAAAAAGGAGAATCATCAGTGGACCTATCAGATATGATAGGAGAAGATGACAAAAATTTTGATTCAATAGAATTAAAAGACCTTATAGAAAAATCAACCAAAAGGTTGAATGATTTGGAAAAACAAATTTTAAAACTTCGTTACTATGAAGGAAGGACTCAAGTTGATATAGCAAAAAAATTATCCATAAGTCAGATGACTGTATCAAGACTTGAAAAGAAAATCTTACAAAAATTCACTATAGAATTAGAAAAACAAGCGTAAAAAATGCTGTTGGAAGACTAGTCTCCAACAGCATTTTTAATACAAATATTTAATTAATTTCCTGGATACATACTTGATGATCCTGGATACATTTTTCCAAGTTCATCAAAGATTAATCCTATGTCTCCATAACCAGTTTCTTCAAGTCTTTTTTGAGCTCTTTCGCTTGCAATATCTATATCTTCATTAGTAATATTTTCTACAACATCTGGGTTAAACTCGTAGTAGTCTACCATAACTTTTCTAAGCTTATCATAGTCTTGTTGATTTTCATAAGCAAGGTTAGAACTATCTTGGTTTGTATTATTCTCCGATTGAGTTGTTTCTTCTGAATCACTACTTAAAATCTTATAAACAGCACTTATATAATCATCATATAAGCCATTTTCATTTTCCTCATAAGCTTTTTTGAAAGCAGCTTTCAAGTCTTTATTAGGAATTTCGTAAGCTTTAGCAGAATCTAAGCCTTTTTCTTCCAAAAACTTTCTTTCTGTTTGATATTTGTCTACACCTTGGTCATCATCAGAAATTTTCCATTCGTAAATATTTTCAATAGAATCTAGTGGAAACTTATTGCTTTCTCCAGGGAAATCTTTGGCAAGCTTTTGGAAAACAAAGTCCTTTACATCCCAATAACCAGTAGTTTGTGAAATCTCTCTTGCTTCTGTGACCAAATCTTTTATTCTTTCTTTGGCAAGACTATCTACAAAATCTTGATTAAATTCTCCAATACTAACAATTTTATTTTTCCAATCTTCAACATCTATCTTAGTATCATTTGTGGTTTTTCCATATTCTTTGTTATTATTTTCTAAAATAGAGCTTATATTTTCATTATCTGTAGAAAGTATGTTATCTTTAATTTTTTTGTATTTTTCGTAGTCATCAAGAACTAAATTAGTTTCTCTTGTATCTATATTTGATCCTGTTATTGCAGAACAAGAAACTAAAGCTAGAGAAAAGCCTATAGTTAGTGTTATTTTTTTTATTTTCATATCTCCTCCAAATTTCTATATATAAATAATATCATGATTATCTTTTTAATTAAAATACTTTAAAAAAATATTTCAAAAAAGTTACAAAATTATATAAAGAAATTAAATTTGTAATAATTTTGTTGCTTTTAATTTAATTTAAGTATATACTATATTTAATTAAAAAACAGGATTATAGATTTAAAGTGAGGTTAAACATGAAAAAAATACAAAAATTAACAGTTCTAGCATCGACTGTTCTTTTATCAACAGTAATTTCACCAAAAGCCCATGCAGAAAGTGAAAATATTAATAATAATATAGATAAGTCAGTCAAAGCTAGTGAAAGTTTAGAAGATGATCAAAAAAATAGTGACGATACTTCTAATGAAGATTTAAAAAACAAACTCGGTGAAGAAGAAAATCTTAAAGAAGAAGAATCTCAAGAGCCTGAGATGGTAACAACTTATTCAACTAATAATGATAATTTTAGTAAAGACGATCTTTATATATACTCTAAAGTAGACTTAGATCAAAAATATATTGGAAACAAATCATCTTCCTCATCAGAATCAACAAAATCAGAACCAACTAAAGAGGAAATTCAAACCAATTTAAAAGAAATAGATAAATCATCTGATGGAAGATATGTCTTAAAAACTGATGGAAATAAATACTATTATTATGACAATGGCGTCTTAATGAAAAATAAGGATACAGTTTTAAATGGTAAGTTTTATACATTAGGATCTGATGGAAGTGCAAATGTTGCAAAAAACAAATGGGTCAATGTAAATGGAGTTAAGTATTATGCCAATGAAAATGGATATACACAAATAGGCCTAAAGAAAATTGGAAATACGACTTATTATTTTGAAAATAATGGAAAACTTTCATCAAACAAGACTATTTTTAAAAATAAAACCTTCTACAAAATTAATAATAATGGTATAGCATCAGCTATTAAAAATCAATGGGTTACTTATAATGGTCAAACATACTTTGCAAACAAATATGCCGGAATGGCCAATGGATTTACTAATGTCTCAGGTAAGCTTTACCTTTTTAATAACGGATCTATGGTTAAAAACATTCCAGTTTATTATTATGGAGATAAATTCTACAATATAGACTCAAAAGGTCAAGTAACAATGTTTAAAAATAGTTGGGTGAACTATAAGGGAAATAAGTTTTATACTAACAAGGACGGATGGCGTTGTGAAGGTATAACAAATATAAATGGGAAAGCTTATAATCTAACCAAAAGTGGTATGGCTAAAGACTATTATGTTTATAGCGAAAAAGATAATGCGACCTATTATTTTGATAATAATGGAGTTGGAACCATAGTTTCTAGAGGAAAACCAAGTAAAGATCTCGATGTAATGATGGGATGGATGTATGATGGTATGAATAATAACATTACTTATGATATGGGAGCTGGACGTACATCCCAAAACGCTTCTGATTGTTCATCTGCAGTATTTAGATCGATGATCCAAGGTGGTTTTAGAGATGAAGGATCCTTTATTGGAAACACAGAAACCCTCTTTAGTTTAGGTAAAAAGGGAGAAGTACTAAAAGAAGTAAATGAAAATGAAATCCGATATGGTGATATTTTTGTAGCAGGTACTCCTGGTAACAGTCTTGGTGCAGGAGGTCATACTGGATTTATAGTTGATAAAAATACAATTATCCACTCAAATTATACAGATAATGGTATAAGCGTAACCCAAAGAAAGGGAAGAATGGGAGATGCAAGTGGTTTTCCAGTAAAATATTATAGGCTAGTTGGTGGAACAAGTAGAAAACTATATATATAAGAAATTAAAAGCTTTAGTAAGATTTAATTTGCTAGAGCTTTTTTTATAGCTAAATTCCTTAATTTATAGAAAATAAATAAGAAAACGCTAGATTTCATCACTACATTTTGTTAACACTTTAGTGTAACTTGACAAACTTATAAAAATAAATTATAATGCATCTATAAACAAAAACGAAGGAGACAAAAATGAAAGCAAAGAAAGTAATCTCCTCTGTAATGGCTCTTGGCATATTAGTATCTCTAGCTGGATGTGGTGGAAATAATTCTAATAGTCCTAGCACAGAAGGATCTATGCCAACTAGTACAGAAGGATCAGAAGTAGTAGATAGTCAGTCAGCAGATGATTTCCAGTCACAAACATCAGATGACACTCTAGTAATAGGTACAACAGAGATGAATGGTGATTTTATAGCAGGTTTTGCAAACTCATCCTATGACGTAAAAGTAAGAAACCTAATGGGTATTCAAGGTTCTGTTGGTTATGCAACCTACCAAGTAGACGAAAATGGGGCTTTTGTTTGGAACAGTGCTGTTTTAGCTGAAGAACCAAAGACAGAAAATAACGAAGATGGATCAAAAACAACCACCTTTAAACTAAAAGATGATTTAAAATGGTCAGATGGAGAACCTCTTACAGCAGATGACTATTTGTGGCTATCATTAATGACATCAAATGGAGATTATAACCTTGTAACAGGATCAACTTCAATCGGTGATTATGCCCTTAAAGGATATGATGATTATCGTTCAGGTGAGTCCGATACATTTGAAGGAATTAAAAAAATTGATGATACTACATTTGAGGTTACTGTAGATGGTGACTTTTTACCATATTATGAAGAAGAATCTCTAAAGATGTTTGATCCTAGACCAATGCATCTTGAAGCTCCAAATCTAATCATAGATGGTAGTAAGGTAGCTGTAAATCCAGACTACGAACTAACAGATGATGAAAAGGAAGCTTATGTAGAATCTATAGATGAGCAAATTACAAAAGCAAAAGAAGACTTTGATGCAGCTAAAGAAGAAGCAGATGGAGAAGTTGCTGAAGAAGATCAAAAAGATTATGATGAAAAAATAGCTGAGCTTGAAGATAGAAAGACAAAAGCTGAATCAGGTGAAGGTCTTGAACCAACTCAACTTTTATTTGAACAAGCTATGCTATTTGATACAGAAGAATACAGGAAAAATCCAACAGTTACACCTGGACCATACAAATTTGTTGAATTTAAAAATAATATGGTTAAACTTGAAAAGAACGAAAACTATGCAGGAGATTTCAAGGGTAGAAAACCATCTATTCCTAAGATCATAGTTCAAGCAGTTAACCAAAAAATTTCCATAGATCTTCTTGCTAATGGAGATATAGATATATGGGAAGAAGAACTAGAAGGTGCAAAAGTTGACCAAATGATAGCTGATTCCAAAGAAGGAAAAATAGGTGGTTATTTAAACTATGAAAGAAATGGTTACGGTAACCTAGTATTCCTAAACGATAGATCAGCAACTCAATATAAAGAAGTAAGACGTGCAGTAGCATACCTTATGGACAGAAATGAATTCGTACAAAACTTTGCAGGTGGTTATGGTGTAGTAACAAACGGTATGTACGGTTCTAGTCAATGGATGTATAAAGAAAGAGGGGCAGACTTAGAGTCTAAACTTACAAACTATACATTAAATATTGATCAAGCAAACAAAGAATTAGATAATTCTCCATACAAGTTTGAATCAGATGGAACAACTCCATGGGATCAAGATAAGGCTCAAGAAGCTTATCAATCTAATCCTGGAGGATTTGATTATTGGAGATATGATGAAAATGGTGAGAAATTACAAATCAACCAATATGGTTCACAAGAATCAGGTATTACAACCTTACTAAATAACCAATTGCCAGATAATGCTAAACAAGCAGGTATGGAATATAATGTACAAGAAGGTAACTTCACAACTTTAATGGACTACTTATATTATCCAAAAGAAGATGCAGAATATACAGCCTTCAATATGGGAACAAGTTTTTCAGTACCATTTGATCCTTATTTCCAATACAACTCAGAAGGAAATGACAACACAGATAGAGTTAATGATCCAGAAGCAGATAAGCTTACAGAAGAATTAAGATCTGTAGAACCAGGCAACAAGGAAGAATACCTAGATAAATGGGAAGAATTTAACCTTTGGTTTAATGAAAACCTACCAGAAATCCCTCTATACTCTAACCAATACCACACTGGTTATTCAACAAGAGTTGAAGGCTTTGATACTGCAACTCCATTCTGGGATGCAACATATGAAATTAACAATATGAAATTAAAATAAGTATTTAATATTTATATAACCCTCAGAATAATCTATAAATTTATTCAAAAGCCAAGAGATTAAATAATCTTGGCTTTTGTTGTATAGATAAATATTAATATTAATTAAAATCTAGGACAAGGAGGTGCTAGTATGAAAAGAAAGGGAGTAAAAGTAAAAAGACTTCCAAACATAATAGAGGCAATAATTCCCATCTTGGTTTTGGTTTGCCTTATGATCTACGTTTTCAAATTCTCTGATCAAACATATGATGCTGCTCATATGCCACTTATTATAGCAATTATTATTACAACAGCAATTGGAGTTAGGTGTGGTCATAAGTTTGAAGAAATTCTAGGAGGTATTAGTAAAAGAATAACAGCAACTCTTGATGCTATACTTATATTATTAACTGTAGGTTTATTAGTATCTGCTTTTATGATTTCAGGAACTATCCCAACACTAATTTATTATGGATTAAAATTTTTCTCACCTGAGACATTTTTACCAGTAGGATGCATACTTTGTGCAATAGTTGGTTTTGCTTGTGGGTCTTCTTGGACTGCAACAGCAACAGTGGGTATTGCTTTTATGACAATAGGTAAAGGTTTAGGCATAAACCCAGCACTTACTGCAGGTATGGTAATATCAGGTGCCTATGTAGGAGATAAATTTTCACCCTTATCAGATACTACAAACTTAGCAGCAGGAGTATCTGGAACGGGACTTTTTGATCACGTTGGAGCTATGGTATCTACAACAGGTCCAACTTTTATATTGGCATTAATACTTTATACTATCTTAGGTTTAAATATATCTACAAAAGGATATGATCCAAGTATAGCTGATGGTATTAGTGAGGCTATAGCTTTAAATTTCAATACTAATCCCTTAGTTCTTCTTCCAATATTGGGGATAATTTTGATTGTAATTTTAAGAATACCAGGACTTGTAGGAGTTCTAATGTCTGTAGGTGTAGGAATAATATTTGCCCTTATTTTTCAAAAACCATATACCCTTGCTGAAATCTTCTCAATACTTCACTATGGTCCTGCAATCGAAACAGGAAATCAGTTTTTAGATGCTGCCCTTGCTAAGGGTGGGATGGATAACCAGATGTGGACTATAAATCTTATTATTCTTGCGGTGTCATTTGGTGGAGCATTAGAGAAATGTGGAGTAATTGAAAAATTATTTGGTCATTTAAAAGAAAGAATAAATTCTGTGGGAGGACTTGTTCTAACAACAATGGCTACTTCAATATTTTGTGATGCTACTATGTGTGACCAATTTTTAGGAATTGGAGTACCAGCTCCCCTATATGAAGATAAGTATGATGAACTTGGCTTGTCCCGAAATATGATGTCAAGGACCCTAGAAGATGCAGGAACTCTTTGGGCAGTTATGTTTCCATGGACAGCATGTGGGGCTTATCAATTTAGGACTTTAGGTGTAAACCCCCTATTATTCTTTCCTTTTGCCTTTGTAAACCTATTAAATCCTATCTATGCCCTAGTAGTAGCCTATCTTGGTAGAAATATTTTTTGGGCAGATGGATCATATACAAATCTTTTTGGGAAAACTGTAATGAAGAAAATAGCTAAAGCACCTGTAGAAGCACACAAAAGAGCAATGAAATCCTTAAAGTTAAGAAGAGAACAAGGTAAGATTCCAAAAATTAATTAATAATATAATCAATAAATTAAAAATTCTTATGAAATTTTTTCTTGTATAAGAATATGATATAAATTTCTACGGATCACTTAAATTCTTAAATTTTTATGAAATTTATACAAAAAACAAAATTATTATTGACAAATTAACAATCTAATGTATAATAAAATCATACTTTATAAGTTTAAATTACTAAAACTAATAATATTATTGGTTCAAGAAATTTTTTAATTGTTCTTATAGGTCGAAGTATTTATATAGGTATAAGCGTGTAAGTAAGAGCTTAAAACCAAAATGAAAAATAGACCTTTAAGTAATAAAATCTCTCTTTATTAAGTACAGCTTCGGCTGTACTTTTCTTCTTTTTGAATATAATTGAATATAAAAAGTAATATATAAAAATTCATAATGATCATAAAAATAAATGTATATAAATGTATAGAAGTGTTAAAAAGTG
>JBQDYR010000006.1:25388-27770 GCA_052105355.1 Anaerococcus sp. | reverse complement strand
TCTAAAGACGTTAGTAAATTGTTTACATCATCTATATAATTTTGCAAATCTAAAGAAATCATATCTGCATTAGAATTTGGATTTTCTTCTATATAATTTATTATCTTAGTCTCATCTTTGTCAAGGTCAGAAAAATCTTTTTCTTCTTCTTTTTTATCAAAAAATGATAATTGAGTAAGTTCATCTATTATATCATCTGCATCGATTATAAGCTTTGCTCCATCTTGGATTAGTCTATTTGTTCCCTTAGAATATATAGAATTTATATTCCCTGGAACACAAAAGACTTCTCTACCTTGTGATATTGCACAAGCTGAAGTAATCATGGTTCCAGATTTTTCTTTTGCCTCAACTACCACTGTAGCTAAAGATATACCAGAGATTATTCTGTTTCTTTGTGGAAAGTTCCAAGAATTTGGTGGTGTATCTAGGGGAAATTCAGAAATTATAAGCCCAGTTTCTTCTATCATTTCATAAAGTCTTCTGTTGGCTTTGGGATAAATTTTATCAATTCCACACCCTATAACACCAATTGTTCTCTCGTTTAATTTTAATGAAGTCGAATGACAAATAGAATCTATACCATAAGCAAGTCCTGAAACTGTTGTTACTCCCTTACTTGCTACACCTTTAACAAGTCTTTGGCATGCCCATTTTCCATAATCAGTACATTTTCTAGCTCCCACAAAGGCAATTGAATACTTGTCATTTTCTGATAATTTTCCTTTGTAATACAAAATTGCTGGCCTATCATCTATATTTCTTAAATTATAAGGGTAGTCATCATCAAAAATAGTCGTAATTTTGGCACCTGACTTGTAAAATTTATCCTTATAAAACTTAAATTTTTCCAAATTTTTTTGTGAAAATATTTTATTATAAATTCTTATATCCAAAAATCTCAAGTCTTCTTTTTCTTGATCAAACAATCGATCTATTTCAATCTTATCGATTAATTGTAATATAGTTCTATTAGAAACTTTAATAAAATTTAAATAAGCTAATGTTTCTCGTATATTCATTTTCTTCATCCAAAAGCATTCTCTATATAGTTAAGTTTTCCTGAATCTCTGTAAACTTCACACACATCAAAACTAATTAAATAATCTCCTAAAGAATTTTCCATTATATAGGCATTAGCAGCCTTAATTATTTTTTGTCTTTTATAATAATCTACAGACTCAGCTGCCAAAGCAAAATAATCATTCTTTCTAGTCTTTACTTCTACAAAACAAAGTATATTTCCCTTTAAGGCAATAATATCTATTTCTCCATAGGGCTTTAAAAAATTTCTCTCCAATATTTGATATGAATTTCTTTCTAAATATTCTACCACCAAATCTTCGCCATAGTCTCCAATCACTCTTTTTTTATTTGTCATAAGAAAGTCATCTGCCTTTGGTAAAATTTTCTTAAAAATGTTTGTCTATGTATAGGACATGTACCAAATTCTTCTAATCCTTTATAATGTTTTTTAGTCCCATAGCCCATATTTGTTTCAAAAGAATAGTGAGGATATATTTTTGAAAAATTTATCATAATATTATCTCTTCTTACTTTAGCTAAGATTGAAGCACAAGATATTTGATATTCATAAAGATCACCTTTTACAATATTAAGCTGTGGTATATCAGTATCTATATTTTCCGCATCTATAAGAAGAATATATGGTTTTATAGATAGGCTTTCTACAGCATTTTTCATGGCACGCTTAGTGGCATTTTTTATATTAACTTGATCTATTATTTTATGATTGGAGTAGCCAAAAGCAAAGGCTAGAGAATCTTCTATGATTTTATCGTAGAGTTCAAGCATTTTTTTTCTGCTTAGTTTTTTAGAATCTGTAACCTCTTCTATATGACTATCTTTTTTCATTATAACAGCACAAGTTACTACAGGACCTGCCAAAGGTCCTCTTCCAACTTCATCTATACCTGCTATATGATCATAAGTCTTATAAATTTCTTCTTTTATTTGATCGTTGTATTCAGAATATATCATGGTCTTTCCAAAGTAACCCTTCCAAGTTTACCTGTCCTAAAATCATTCATAATAAGATTTCCACATCTAGTATAATCAATCTCATTTCCTCTTAAAATAGCCCCTCTTTTTTTAGCAATTTGGTCATAAATAGAGATGATTTCAGCAGAAGCATCTACTCCATACCTATTTTCTAAAAGTTCAGGATAAGATTCTTTCATCACTTCTAAAAATTTAAATGCCAAGTCTTCTATATTTATAACTTCATCTTTTATAGCATGAGTAAAGGAAAGATTTAGTCCTGTTTCATTGTCAAACTTTGGCCACAAAACTCCTGGTGTATCCAAAAGCTGAATGTTTTCAGTGGTTTTAATCCATTGTTTTTGTGTGGTCACTCCTGGT
>JBQDYR010000006.1:0-25378 GCA_052105355.1 Anaerococcus sp. | reverse complement strand
CCTTTTCTTTGTGCAATATTATTTATAAAGGTAGATTTTCCTGAATTGGGAATACCCACAACCATCATTCTTATTGTTTGATTTTCTATATTTTTTTCTTTATTTTTTTCAAACTTTTCTTTTAAAATTTTACGCCCTGTATCATAAAGTAATTTTGTATTTATTCTCTGTTTACTATTTAGCTTTATAGCAGGAATATCATCTTTTTTAAATTCTTCTATCCAAGCTTTATTTTGAACAGGATCAGCCAAATCTTCCTTATTCATAATTATAATTCTTGGTTTGTTTCCAATGATTTCATCAAGTAGAGGATTTCTTGATGATCTTGGAATCCTACTATCTATAATCTCTATTACTAAATCCACTAATTTTAATGAATTAATTATATCTTTTCTGGTTTTTTCCATATGACCTGGATACCAGTTTATATTCATGTTCATATAAATCTCCTTTATATAATTTATTTTTTATTAATAAATTTATTATTTTTATCTTGGATATAAAACTTGTCTTTTTACTTTTAATATATAGGTGGGGAGTTTTTCCATTTTGTTATTTATCTATAACTTCTTAATATATCATTAAACTTTACTCTAATTACAAAACAATAAATAGGAATGAGTATAAGTTTCAAAAGTAAATCAACTCTAGTGTTTTTTACCTTATAAGTATTAATTATATCCAATCACTAATCAACTTGCTACCAGTTTCTCAATAAACAAGTATCCAAAGAAAATTAGTATAATAACATTTCTCAAATATCCAAATATCATGATTGTATTTTAACATATAAGTAGGCACTATGCTAAAGATTATATTTATTTTCTTTAATATGGGTATGATAATAATACAATAACATTTTAGGAGGTTTTTATATGAACAAAGTTGTATTTTTTGCTTTTAAAGATGAAAAAATGTGTTTTACTCATCTATTGTTAAACTCTTTAGATATAGTAGAAAAAGGAGGAGATGCTAAAATAGTTTTTGAAGGAGCTGCTGTTAAGCTTCCTCAAGCTTTAGTAGAAGAAGAGAATCCATTATATAAAAAGGCCATAGATAAAGGGATTATAGAAGGAGTCTGTGAGGCTTGTTCAAAAATGATGGAAGTTTATGAAACTAATAAAAAATTGGGATTAAATTTCCTATCAGATATGAAAGGTCATCCTAGTATGGAAAAATATATTTCCGACGGTTACGACGTAATTACCCTATAAAAACAAAGGAAGTAAGTTTTAAATATTAAACTTACTTCTTTTTTTCTATCTTAATCTTATTTCTTTGTAGAGTTTTTAATATCTTTTCTTTATCATCCAATGAAAAATATTGGTTGTAATAACTACTATAGGCAGATATAGATAGTTCTATACAATCTTTTTTTATCTTATAGTTTATTTTTTTAATATCTTTATATAAAATCTTTTTTCTAATTGGAAACCCTCCACCAGGCCAAAATACTACTATCCCATCATTTTTAAATCCTCCAATTACTGTGTTGTAAAAAAGAATAAAAATTAAAAGTGGAAATAGCATTGCTATTTTGTTTGGAGCATATTCTTTAGTAATAATTACAAATATTAAAAATGAAATTATTAAAGATATTTTAATGCCTATAGTTAGATAAGACTTTATTATTATATTTTTATTATCCCTTATAAAATAAATATTTGAAACTATAAGGGAAATAAGTATTAGTTCATACATTTTTAATCCTTATAAAAAAGGACTTATTGTAAATAACTTACAAAAGTCCTTTAAAATTTTAGTAATTTGTTTTTTCTTTAACCTTAGCAGCTTTACCTTGACGATCTCTAAGGTAGTTAAGTTTAGCTCTTCTAACCTTACCACGTCTAACTATTTTGAAAGCTTCAAGTCTTGGTGAGTTGTATAAGAAGGTTCTTTCTACACCAACACCATAAGAAATTCTTCTAAGTGTGAATGCTCTATTTAGTCCACCTTCTTTAATTTTGATTACAGTACCTTCGAAGTCTTGTAGTCTTGTTTTATCTCCTTCTTTGATTCTGTATGATACTCTTAAAGTATCTCCAACTCTAAAATCGTAATTATCTTCACGTAATTGTTCATTTTCAATCTTTTTGATTAATTCCATTGTCATCCTCCTCGTTCTTGTATTTATCGTATAAGTCTTTCCTAACTCTTCTGGTTTTTTCTAGACTGTTTTTTTCGTTCCATTGTTGAATAAGTTTGTGATTGCCACTAGTTAATTCCTGTGGCACCATATATCCTCTGAAATTTCTTGGCTTAGTATACTCATCATGTTGTAATAAAGTGTTATAGTGACTATCGCTTGTTAAGGATGATTTATTTCCAACTACACCATCTATAAATCTAGACAATGTATCGATAAATACCATTGCTGGTATTTCTCCTCCTGTTAAAACATAATCTCCAATAGATAGTTCATAATCCACATAGTGATTAGTAATTCTTGCATCTATTCCTTCATAGTGACCACAAAGTATTACTATATCTTTAAAATCTGCAAATTTGATTGCTGTTTTTTGGTCCAGGACTTTGCCTGAAGCAGACATAAAGACAACTTTGGATTCAGGACTTTTTACATCCATAATAGCATCATATAATGGCTGTGGAGTCATAAGCATACCTGCTGCTCCACCATAAACCGTATCATCTACTTTTTTATGTTTGTTTTTTGTATAGTCCCTTATATTTACTACGTCTATTTTTATTTTTCCACTTTGAATTGCTTTACCAATTACTCCATAAGTTTCTAGAAAGTCAAAAGCTTCAGGAAATAATGTAAGTATTGTTATTTTATTCATAATCCTCGAAGTTTTTTACTTCTATTCTTTTGTTCTCAAAATCAACTTTTTCTACTGTAGCTTTTAGGGCTGGAAAATAAACTTCATTTCCCTTTTCTGTCTTTATAACAAAAATATCATTAGGATAAACTTTAGTAATAATCTCTTTTATGAATCCCATTTTTTGGCCTTTTTCATAAACTTCTAGTCCTTCTAGGTCAAAAAGAAAGTATTCATCTTCCTTTAGTTCCATCAAATCTGCTTCATCGATAGTAAGTTCGTGTCCAATAAACTTACTAACCTCATTGATATCATCAAAGCCTTCAAGCTTTATAACATAATTGCCTTTTTGTTTAAAGCTATTTTCAATTATTACTTCATTATCATCCAAAAAGAGTTTAGATCCTTTTTTAAATCTATCCTTATTGTCAGTGAATGATTTTATTTTTAAATTTCCTCTTAACCCATGTGTTGTTAAAATTTCTGCTACAAGTATTTTCATATTTTGATATTGACCTTAACATTTTCCTTGATGGCTGCACTTCTTGCAATTGTCCTTATTGAGTTGATAATGTTGCCACCACGACCGATTACACGGCCTTTATCTTCTTCTGCTACGAAAATAGTTATATTAACTTCACCATCGTTTTCTACTTCTTCTATAGAAACTTGGTCTTTATCTTCTACTAGCTCTTTTACTATTACTTCAATTAAATCTTTCATAATTTTATTATTATGCTAATACATCATTGTCGTTGAATAATTTTTCAACTATAGATGTTGGTTTTGCACCATTTTGGATCCATTGTTTAGCTTTTTCGTTGTCTACTTTGAATACTTTTGGTTGGCTAATTGGATTATAATAACCAATTTCTTCAATGAATTTTCCATTTCTAGCTCTTCTAGAATCTGCAACTACTACTCTATAGAATGGTCTTTTCTTTTGTCCCATTCTTTTTAATCTAATTTTTACTGCCATATTTTACCTCCATTACTTAAAGAAAGGCATTTTAAATCTTTTGCCCATTCTCTTTGATTTTCCTTGCATATTAGTCACTGTTTTCATCATTTTTTTGAGTTCTTTAAATTGCTTCAATAATTTATTAAGCTCTTTGATATCGACTCCAGAACCTTTTGAGATTCTGTCTTTTCTTGATTTATTAATTACTTCAGGTTTTTCTTTCTCTTGTCTGGTCATAGAAGATATTAAAGCTTCTATTTTTTTAAATTCATCCCCCTCAAGGTTTACACCCTTAAGCATTTTAGAATTTACTCCAGGAATCATAGCCAAAAGATCTTCTAAAGGTCCCATATTTTTGATTTGTTGAATTTGTTCCACGAAATCATCCAAAGTATAGGTTTGATTTCTCATTTTTTCTTCTAGAGCTTTTGCATCCTTGAGAGAAACTTGTTGTTCTGCTCTTTCTATCAAAGAAAGTACATCTCCCATTCCAAGAATTCTTGATGCCATTCTTTCTGGATGGAAAGGCTCTAAATCATCAAGCTTTTCACCTGTACCTACAAATTTAATAGGCTTTCCTACAACTTGTCTTATAGAAAGGGCAGCTCCACCTCTTGCATCACCATCAAGTTTAGTTAGTATAACTCCTGTAATATCTAGGTAATCATCAAATGTCTTCGCAACATTTACTGCCTCTTGACCTGTCATAGAATCTACAACCAAAAGAATTTCTTTTGGTTTTACTGCTTCTTTTATATCTTTAAGCTCATTCATTAAATCATCATCGATTTGTAATCTACCTGCTGTATCAAGGATCACTACATCGTGATTGTTACGTCTTGCATACTCTTTTGCTTCATTTGCAGTTTGAACTGGATCTTGTTTACCCTTTTCAAAAACTTCTACTTCGGCTTTCTTTCCTACAACCTTTAATTGGTCAATTGCTGCAGGTCTATAAATATCGAGAGCGGCAAGCATAGGGCTTCTTCCCTCATTCTTAAGTTTTTTAACTAATTTACCTGAATGTGTAGTTTTACCTGAACCTTGTAGCCCTACCATCATAACAATATGAGGAGTAGAACCTTGAAGATCAAGCTTGGAGTTTTCTTTTCCCATAAGATTTGTAAGCTCTTCGTTTACAATCTTTATTACCATTTGGCCAGGAGATAGTGATTCCATAACCTCTACTCCAAGAGATCTTTCTTTAACTTTTTTAACAAAATCTTTTACCACTTTGTAGTTAACATCAGCTTCCAAAAGTGAAAGCCTAATCTCTCTCATAGCCACGTCAATATCTTTTTCGCTGAGTTTTCCTTTTCCAGTAAGCTTTGCTAAAGAATCTTGCAATTTTTCAGAAAGGTTTGAAAAAATCATTTTATCACATCCTAAATTCTTTCTATCATCTCATCTAACTTGTCAATTGCATCTTTATCATTTGAACTTTCAATCAAGTCTCTAATACTTAAGAGTTCACTTCTTAATTTTTCACGCTTTGAAAGTAGAGAAAGCTCATTTTCAAACTCAAACAATTTGTCAACTGATCTTTGAATCATATCTGAAATTGCCTGTTTACTTTTATTATTGTTCTCAGCAATTTCATTTAATGATAGATCTTCATTGTAGTAGCAATTTATAACATCCCATTGCTTTTCATTTAGCAAAGGTCCATAGATGTCAAATAATTGAGCTACTTCTACTAATCTGTCCATATATCACCCTAATTTTTATTAAAAATGATACTTTAGATTTATGTACCTTCATAAATCCAGGGGTCAAGTTTTTTACTTGACTGTAAAAGTATACTATGAATACAACCTTGTGTCAAGTTTTTTTCTTGACCCCTTTTTTATTGATATTTAAATATTTCTTAGTCTATTATAAGACTTTTTTTCTTTATAATATTATAAACAAAAATAATTACTAATAACTCTGCTAAAGTACATAGTAAACTTGCTTCTATACCAAATTCTCCACCTGTAATTAGATTTGATCCTAGAAAATCAGTTGAAAAAATACTTGATTTAGCAATTGCAAATCCTGAGACAGAAATTCCAAATATGTTGCCTTGAATCATGTTCCAAAAAGAATGTGCTGCTGCTACAGTCCATATAGAATCCTTTAAGTAAAAAATTAAAGAATAAGTAATTCCTGATAAGAATAGATTTATTAATGCTATAATATTTACACTATTATTTCCTATATGGATTAAAGAAAATATTAGTGAATTTAAAAGTATAGCAGATTTTACAGAGCCAAAGGCTGTAAAACCATTCATAAATAATGATCTACAAATAAGCTCTTCAGAAAATCCTTGAATAACCCAACCCAGAGTAAATAATAATACATAAGTCTTTTTTACATTATAATTTATAGATAGTGTGGCACTATTTAACAAATATGCCAGACTAACTATAAGTCCTAACTGAAAAATACTAAGGATGATTCCTTGAAAATAATCTTTAATAAAGTTTTCTTTCCTAATTCCTAGAGAAAAATTGCTCCTATTAAGTAGCTTTTTAGCAACCAATAGACTAAAAGATATAGGGAGTATTTGACCTATCAAAGATACTATATTATATATATCAGAAGCTTGTACAGATTCTTTTAAAAAATTTTCTCCTCCAAAAATAAAGTATTCAATTAACAAAATAGCTATATCACCTACAAGTATAGCTCCTGTTACAAATATTATATAAAGAAAAATGTTTGGCTTTATTTTTAAGTCATTTGACATTGTTTCTTCTTTAGTTTTCATAATTGTTTGATTTTCTAAAAACTTCATTATTTTTCCCTTTTTTGTATTATATAAAAATATATTATTAATATCGTTTCAAAAAAAATCCAAGGACAAGTTTCCTCATCCTTGGTGCCAATTTTGTTTCACTTATGGTCTAAACCAAAATGGTAGACTATCGCTCTCGTCTTCTTTATCTTCTTTCTCATTTTCCTTATCAGGACTTGCGTCTTTAAAAGCATCTACTGATGAAGAATCCAAAGTAAACTTAAAATCAACAGTTTTTTCTTTACCATCTCTTACTAGTTTTATTTTTGCAGTATCTCCTACTGAATAATCTAAGAGTACTTTCTTTAAAGATGACATATCTTTTATTTCGTTATCATCAATAGCGGTTATAATATCACCTTTTTTGATAGAAGTAAGATCTTCATCATATACACTTTGTACCACAATTCCTGAATCAGCGCCTAATGTTTTTGCATCTAGATTATAAGATTGAATAATTAAATTTAGGTCTACTCCAGATATTCCAAGGTAAACAGATTTAAAATCGCCAGTTTCTACAACTTTGTCTACAATTTTTTTTGCCAAGTTTGAAGGAATTGCAAAACCTATACCATCAGAATTTCCAGCCTTTGCAGTATTTATCCCTATAAGTTGTCCCTCTGAGTTTAATAATGGCCCACCAGAATTACCTGAGTTTATTGCAGCATCAGTTTGCATCAAACCCTCCATAGAAGCTCCTATTTCAAAAGATACTGTCCTATTTAATCCTGAAATAATACCGCTTGTTACAGTTGATTGAAGTTGAAGACCTAAAGGATTACCTATTGCAACAACTCTAGAGCCAACTTCCATTTCATCAGAATCTCCAAATTCAATTTCTGGAAGGTCTTCTCCATCTACCTTTATTATAGCAAGATCAAGAGTTGTATCATTCCATACTAGTTTTGCTGGCATAGACTTGCCATCATTTAGTAAAACATTAATTTCTTCTGCCTCTCCATCATCTACTACGTGAGAATTTGTTAAGATGTAACCATCAGCTGAAACTATAGAACCTGATCCTACGCCTTCCACATAACCAGTTTGAGTACCAAAGATTGACATTTGAGTTTGTTCAGTCTTAGTAGTCACACCTACTACAGAATCTATTGATTTTTTAACAACAGCACTTTCCATAGAAAGGTCTTCTTCTCCTGAATTTATTACTACACTATCATTATTACTACTATCTAATTGATTAGAGCTTGTTTGATCTTTATTATCTGTAAAGACATTTCCTGTTAAAGCTAATACTAAAAATCCACCAATTACAGCACCTACTAGGCCTGAAAGAAAGGTTCCAAAGCCTCCTAATTTTCTTTTTGCCATAATTTCCTCCTTATTAATATTTTATTTATTTATATCAGTATAATAAGACAAAATATTGTCGATATTTTGTTTATTTAAGATATGAGAAATGTTTATTACACAAATCTTACAAATATAAATCAATAATAAAATACTTTTACCATAATATATTAATGTAAAAATTCTTAGGAGGATTATATGAAGAAAAATAATAAGTTAGTTGCTTTAATGGTTTTGGCAAGTGTTTCATTTATCACTCTTCCTGCAAACTCGTATGCAGATGATTCTAAAATTGATACTTTAGCAGAAATTAATGCTGATAAAGTTAAAGTAGAATATTCGGAACAAAAAGAAAATACAGATCCATCAGACCTTGATACTATGTCAAAATATGAATTTGATGATGACGAAGTAAATTTCCCAAAAAACGAAAGTCAAGATAGAAATCAAGATGGTACTGATAAGTTCAACAGAGGAACTGAAATCGATAGAGAAACTTTTGGACAAGACAATAATGTTAATAATATGGAACCAGAAATTCAAGAAAAATTAGAGAAAACTAATGGAGAATATGGTTTAAAAGATGGTAAGTATGGCGGGAATAACCTTAAAGAAAACCTAGATCCAATAAAAAACATAGTTGTAAACCAAGGAACAAATGAAAATCAAGTTGCCATTACTTGGTTTGGTAAAGGTGAATATCAAAAATCAAAAGTAGTTTTTAATGGTAAAACCTATGAAGCTAAAGGAAGTAAAACAGGAGATAATGCTGGTTACTATTCTTATAGGGTAATAATCGATGGTATTATTCCTGGTAATTCCTATCATTATTATGTACAAACTGGTAATGAAAAATCAAAGGTATATACTCTTCAAACTAAAGGCTTTGGCGATGATAATTCATTTTCTGTAGGTTGGTTTGGAGATCCTCAATTAGGTTCTGGAGACAGTGTTTGGGATTCAAAAGGGCTTGAAAAAAATAGCCAAGGAAAAGTAGATCAAGACAAGGCTGACTTTGCAAAAGCTATAAAAAAAGCAAAAGAAGAAAATCCAAACTTTTATTTATCAGTAGGTGATAATGTTGAAATAGTATCTTTTGAAGGAGAATACGATGCTTTCTTAGATAATGACATATTTAGAGAAGGAATCTTTGCTTAAGTAACAGGCAACCATGAAACTTATATGGATAAAGATGATCCTGTTCAACAAAACACAGTATTTAAAGACCATTTTTACCTACCAAACGAAAGTAAACTTGGATCCATAGTTGATATTAGTAAACAAAATAAGCCTATCCATATACCTGGTGACTTTTATTTTACTTATGGAGATACCCTATTTTTAAACCTAAACTCAAATGTACAAGATTCTAAAATTCATGAAGAATTTATAAAAAAAGCGATACAAGAAGCCAAAGACAAAAGAGGATCAAACTTCTCATGGACAGTTGTATCCTTCCATCATGCTCCTTATTCAACAGCAACACACACAGCTGATGATGATATCATACAAAGAAGAAAAGAAATGGTTAAAATCTTTAATAATAATGGAATTGACTTAGTTTTAAATGGTCATGACCATATCTATTCAAGATCTTATCCAATGCTTGCGGGTGAAAATGCTATGACTTTTGAAGAAGCATTTGGTACAGATATGGATAATCCATCTGCACAAGTAGAAAACGGATATTCAAATACCTACAATACAAAAATATATGGAAAAGATATGGTAGTCGTAGACGGTATTCCAGTAAAACACGATAATAATACCTTAACTAATCCAAGAGGAACTATATTTTTAACAATGTCAGATTCATCAGGATCAAAATTCTATAACCTAATATCAGAAGATAGCTGGTATGTTGCAAGATCCCTTGATGATAGAAGCCAACTTTTCTCTAAACTAGTATTTTCAAAACATAAATTCCAATTAATAACAAAAGATATAAATGGAGATATACAAGATTGGTTGACTATAAACAAAAGTGATGAAGCAATAAAAGAAGGCATGAACTTAATGTTTGCTAAAGACAAGACTGCCCTAAAAAATACAGTAGAAAACGCAAAATCTTTAGCAAAAAATATAGCCTTTGAACAACTACCAGCCTACCTACAATATATCGAAAAAGCAAACTCTGTATTAGAAGATGAAACTGCAACTCAAGAAGCAGTAAATCAAGCAAAAAATGTTCTAATGACAAAATTATTAGACTTAAATATAAAAGAATCCAACGCCCAAGAAGAAATCAAAAATACAGAAATAAAAAAAGATGATAAAACAAAAAATACAAAATCTAAAAATACAAGATCTAGTATAAAAAATGTTAAACAAGAAAAACACACTTCTAAAAAGTCAACAAATCCAAAAACAGGACTTACAGGATTAAATGGAATTCTATTTCTCCTCTCATCTGCCATAGGTGGTCTAATATTTATAAAAAGAAAATAAATAGAATAACTCCTCCCCTAAAAGTTCTGTAAATGTTTTATATATCAACCTATATCTATTTAGATTAGGTTGATATATTTTTATTTTTTCTATTTTAATTGAACGAAAAAAGCGACTAGTTTAATTGAACGAAAAAAGCAACTAAAATTTTTCATTTCTAATCGCATAATTAATTACTTGATAATATAAATTTAAGACCTTACTTCTCTGTATTTCTTCAATTTGAAAAAGTCAAAGTTAGAAAATAACCTGTTCCCTCTCGTGTCAAGTCTATGATACAAAATATTTTAAATTATACAAGTGAATTTTTGTAACTTTCTTCTGCATTAGCTCCTATATAAGCCTTTAGTAAGGTACTTTTAGTGGATTTTCTCCTTCTTGATTAAATAACTTATAGTAAAGACTAACTAATCTTCCATCCAAATTTACTTTGCTTTTCAAATCATTATCTTTTAAAAGTACTAAATTATTGTCTCTTATAAAATCTAACATCTTATTATAAGCTAAATTATGTTCTTTTAAATAAGGAATTTCAGATGTTAAGAAACCTTTATGCCCATATCCATCTTTTTTTAAATATTTCCAAAAATGAAAGGTTATTAAAGGTTTTTTATTGGATATAAGTATTTCCATAAAATATAAATTCCTCGATTCTAAGAGTATATCTACTTCCCTAGAAAATAAACTAGCATTTATTTCACTTAAAGTAAGAAGATATGTTAAGCAAGTTGAGTAGTTTAAATCTGTTAAGTCATCAATATAAAAGTCAGCAAAATATTTTATTAATTTATCCTTCCAATAAAATGTTTCTTTTAAATTTTCATCTAAGTAGAATATCTTTTCTATCTTATCTTGGATACTAGCCATATTTGTCATCCTTTATAAATTTATTTTCTCTTTTAAATCTCTCCATTCCTTCCAAAAGGCAAGATAGCCTTCCCTATCTATTTCATCCTCTGGTAGAATTCTTTCTCCTGCTTTCTTATAAAAATCTTCAATTTGCTTTATAAAATTTAAAACTTCCTTTTTATATTGTAAGTAATAATAAGTAGTTTTTAAATTCTCATCGGCTTCTATAGTTACTAAACCATTCTTATGTTTTATAGACCAATCCAACCCTTGGTCACATCCTATTATTTCCACCTTATTTCCTTCTTTATTGGCTAGCATAGTATTCCCACAGCAAGGGAACAAATGGTTTCCTTTGCCCTCTTGGTGGTCATCGAATAGAGACCTTAAGAGCCTTAGTCCTGCAGCACTTACTGTAGGAGAATATTTGATTATTTCATCATTTAACCTGATTTCCAAATCTCCATGCAAACAAAGATCTTCTTTATTATCATCACTACCATCTATCCAATAGAGTTTTTTTATCTGAATTTCAAAATGATGGCAGTCTTCAAAAAAGTACTCTGGAAGCATCTCCCATAAGTCTTTTAGGACTTTTTCTTCTCTTGCAATTATATAAAGTCCTCTATCATCATAGAAGTAGAATATTGTTTTACTTTTTAAGTCTATAATATAAATTGATGAAGCTAGGTCATAGTCACCAGAAAAGTCTGTTAGACTTATCTGACGGAATAGTTCCTTCATTATAAAACCTTCTACTTGATAGATTGTTCTACTGGCATGGTAAATCTCTTCATCATCCTTATCACACCAGTCATAATTATAGTCTTCCTTACTTTTAAGATTTACTAAGGTTGATTCTATAAATTTAACTTCCTTCTCTGGATTTGGATTAAATATATTATCATAGACTAGGAGCAGATCTCCCTCCAAATCAAGATGCCTAAAAATATTGCTAGCTATTTCAACTGTTTCATCTATATATAATTTTCCTTCTCCTAATGATGATTTATAAGCTAAAGCACTATGAAGTCTCAACTTTGGTCTTAATTTAAAGAGAGGACTATTTTCAAAATCATATTCTTTTAATATTTCTTCTAAAATATCTTTTAAACTTTTATCCATATCTGCCATAATTTTCTCTCCTCTTGTCCTAGCTTAATCCGAAAAGTTTTCAATATGTGCTCCGCTGTTTTTGACTCCTTGTAGTAGATCTTGATCTCTTCAGGGTATATTTTCACCTTTACAAATTTACCTACAAGGTAATCGGGAACTGAGTATTTATTCTGGTCAATGTTTATGACACTGTACTTATTAACTCTTGACTCTGTTCTCCTTTTGGCAGTGGTCATAAGTCACATTTGGAATGTTAGCATCTTTCCACCGATGGTTAATTTAACTTCACCCCAGTCAAACTCCATGGTTTCTCCCAATTGATACTCCTGTCTTACGTAGGCCTCCTTGGTATTATGGTTGTCTCGGATGTAGTTACAGACGGTTGTATATCCAATGTCATAGCCTTTTTCAAGAAGCTTTTCATGTATGTCGGTGTTTTTCATCAACTGCTTATGTCTTCCTAGGGCCCGATTATTTTCATTGCTTAGGAACATGCTTTTAATTTCTTCAATTATGTCTTCTGTCAGCTTAAGCTTTGTTCTGCTACTGGTATCATATTTTGGCTTGGATGCAATTTCTTCTATCAGAAGGAGGATTTGCTCCCTGTGTTTTTCCTAATTATGGCCTAATTGATCCAACTCCTTAAACTTGGCATTCACTTCACCTATGTATTTTCTTACAGTTGTGCGCGAAATTTTCAAGTCATCACTGATTTTTCTCTGTGAGTCACCATCTCTAAAATGTCTCATTAGAATTTCTGCTTTCTGGTCCAATCTAATCAACCTCCATCCCCCCTAAAGTTCTCTTTAAAGGGTATTATATTTTATTGGTGGACCAGTTTTCAATTAATATGGTGGTACAGTTTTAATTTAACACAAACATGGGCTGATTTCCATTAAATCATCATAGGAAAAAAAGAAATCTTGTCGTATAATCATATTAGGGTTTCCTCCTTAATGTGAACATATAGTGATTCGTCTTACTATATATATTCGACATTTTGGGATGAAATCCTTTTTGCTGGCCAAAAAAAGTTAGTTATTTCAACAATTTTAAATTATGCAATTAACTCAAATAAAAAATGCTTGCTAGACTGAGTCTAGCAAGCATTTTTCCTTGTTTTACTCTTGAATTTTTTTGCCTCTTATGGTCAAGCGATCTTCACTTCCCACAGTACCGTCATAGGTGCATGTAAACAATGTCAAATCCCATTCCCCGCTTTCCATACCTTCAATATCTACATCCTTAATTATCTCTATTTTATCTACAATATAGTGAAACTGATTTCCATCTATATCCGTAAAGATTAGCTCTTCTCCTGGTGATATTTTAGCTAAGCCTCCAAAATGGCTCCTATAGTTATGGCCTGCAATAATTATATCATCTGTATAAACTGATCCTTTATAGCGATTAGGAGAAATTTTTAATTTTGATGCACTCCAATCACTCATTATAGGCAAGGATAGTTCTACTTTCGGTACATTTATTACTCCTATATATTGGTTTTCGTCGATGGTTTTTGTAGGCATTTCCATATTGGGATTTAGTATATAACTAGGTATAGTTTCTTCTTTTTTTATTTCTTCTAGTTCTATATTTTCTTCTTTTTCTGCTTCTACATAGTTCATCTGCTCCAATATTTTATTAGATATAGCACCAGCTTGTTGTTCTTGCCATAGGTTGTAGATTACTAGGCTAATGGAGGCTCCTATAAGTAGAAGCCCCATTGCCATAAGGATTTTTCCTTTACTAGTTTTTTTATTCATCATTCTTTCTTTTTTTCTTTTTATCACTATTTAGACCTAGTCCAAATATGGTTATACCAGATATTGCCAAAATGGAAGCTGGCCACCAAACCATTCCCGTTTGTGGTAAAGTAGTTCCTTTACTTGGTCTGCTTGGAGTACCCGGTCTAGTTGGCCTAGTTGGATCTTGAGGATCTTCGGGAACTACTGGAACCTTAGGATCTTCTGGATCTTCTGGGTCTACTGGTGTTGTAGGTGGCGTTATCGGTCTGTACGTGTTATTAAACACTAGCTCATCTACACCAATATATTCTACTTCTGCCGTTAAAGTCCCTACTCCATCATCAGTTACTCTTACAAGAATTTCATATACTTTATCATCATATGTCATTCTTCTTTGAGAACCTCTTATTTCCCTAAGGGTATATCTATATTCTCCAGCTTCACTATAAGTTATTTCATCAAATATAATTTGACCCTTTCTATTATTTGTTCCTCTTTGAATTAGATTTCCTTCTGAGTCTCTTAATTCAAATGTGAATTGGCTATCCCTTAGACTTTGTCCTCTTAGGGTTTTTCTAGCTTCTATTACTATACTATCTGGATTAGGTGTATAAGTGTTAGTAAATACTGCTGGCCCATTTGTATATTCTTTAGTAGCTAATAATCGTCCTTCACCGTCATCTGTTACTGTCACTGTAACTTCTATAACTCTATCATCATAAGTTACTCCACCTTGGGAGCCTACTACTTCTCGAATAGTGTAATAATATTCTCCTACTGAGTTATAAGTTATTTCACTAAAGATAATTTGTCCTTCACTATTATTTTTTACTGTTTCAAGAACATTTTCTTCTTTATCAAGTAGTTCAAATTCAAATTGATCTTCTCTTAGGATTTGTCCTTCTAGGATTTTAGTTGCTTCTAGTACTATACTATCTGGAGCAGCTTGGTAAGTGTTTTTAAATTCTACTGTTCCATCAGGATATTCCACTTCAGCTGTTAATGTTCCTTCTCTATCATCTGCTACCTTTACAAGAACAGTATATACAGCTTCATCATAAGTTATTCCACCTTGGGTGCCTTTTACTTCTCGAATGGTGTACTTGTGTTCTCCTCTAACTTCATAAGTTATTTCATCGAAGATAATCTGTCCATCACTATTGTTTGATTTTGTTTGTAGGACTTCTCCATCTTTATCTACTAATTCAAAGGTGAATTGTCCATTTCTTAAGTTTTGTCCTTCTAGTAATTTATTTCCTTTTATTACTATACTGTCTGGATTAGGTGTATAGATGTTTGTAAACTGTGCTGGGCCATCTATATAGTTTGCACTAGCTACTAGGTTTCCTTCGCCATCATCTGTAACTCTAACTACTACTGTATAGCTAGTCGTGTCATAAGTTACTCCACCTTGGTCTCCTCTTGTTTCTTTAATAATATAAGTGTGGATTCCTGTTTTATCATAGGTTATTTCATCAAATATTACTTGTCCTTCAGCATTATTAGTTACTGTTTGAATTATTTCTCCAGACTCATCAGTTAGTGTAAAGGTAAATTGGCCTGCTATTAATTCTTGGCCTTCAAGTATTTTCTTAGCTTCAAGAACTATACTATCTGGAGCTGCTTGATAACTATTAGTAAATACTGCAGGTCCATTATCATAATTAGCTGTTGGAACTAAGATACCTTCTCCACCATCTACTACGGTCACTTTCACTGGATACTGAGCTTGGTCATAAGTTATTCCACCAAGATTTCCTTCTTTTTCACGAATTGTATAGTTATAAGTTCCCTCTTCACTATATTCAATTTCATTAAATATTACTTGGCCATTAGCATTGTTCTTCACAGTTTGAATAACTTCGTTTTGTTCATTAACTAATTCAAATTCAAACTGATCATTTCCTAATACTTTACCTTCTAGAATTTTTTCAGCTTCTAGGACAATTTTACCTGGTCCTGCTGTATAAGTGTTAGTAAACTGTACAGGTCCTTCTACATATTTTGTAATAGCAGAATGAAGCTGACCTTCTCCATCATCGGTTACTGATACTGTTACTTTGAATTCTCTTTCGTCATAGGTTATTCCGCCGAGATTTCCCTCTACTTCTCTAATGAAATAATCATATTCTCCAACTTCATCAAAGTTTATAGCTTCGAAAGTTATCGTTCCGTCAGATTTATTTTCTACTGTTTGAATAACTTCTTTATCAGAATCTAGTAACTGAAATTCAAATTGTCCTTCTCTTAAGTTTTGTCCTTTTAGTATCTTACTAGCTTCTATTACAGTATTAACTGAATTAGGACTATAAGAATTTTCAAATTCTTGTCCGTCTAGATATTTTACTTCTTGAACTTCTAGTCCATTATTTCCTTGTCCAATTATGACCTGGACATTTAGCTCTCTAGTATCATAAGTTATTCCACCAAGAGCTCCATTAACTTCTCGAATCTTGAAGTTGTAAGTTCCTGGCTCATTAAATGATTGTTCAGGAAACACTATATTTCCATCAGCATCATTTTTAGCTCTTGCTACAACATTGCTACTTCCATCAAGTAATTCAAATTCGAATTGTTCTGCTTGTAAATCTAAACCTGTTAAGGTTTTATTTGCTTCGAATCCTTGGGCAGTAACTTTTTCATAATTATTTGTTACTGTCAGGATATTGCCATTTGCTCTTGCATTAGGATTAGAGCTTGATGTCCATTTAGAATCCATAATGGTAATTTGGTACTCGCCTTCAGTTTCTGTATATCCAACTGCAAAGTATATTGGGTTTAATTGTGCATATCCTTCTGGTGCTGCTGTTTCAGTTAGGATATATCTTCCAGCACGGTAATCATTAAAGTTTATAGTATTTCCTGCAGTAGTAATATTGTCATTTACCACAGTTCTAGTACCATTAGAATCTACACGTTCAAGTGTAAATTTAGCTCCACTTAATGATGATCCATTAGGGGTTTCTTTATTAAATCCGAAGTCTAATACTCTACCGGATCCTCCACCACCGTAGAACCATTGTTGGGAACTAGTAGTTGTTTGTGTACTATCAAGTCTTTTCTCCTCTGTTCCACCTGTTAATACAATATCATTTGTTACTTGATAAGTTCCTATTAGGTTTGCATTTAATCTTGTTGAATATGATATCTTATATGGTTCACTTATTGTTCCACCATCAAATTCAATTGTAAAGCTACGATTATCCTCACCAACAATAAGTGTATAACCACTTGTTAATTCAGTACCATTTACATCCTTAACTTTTATTGTATCTTCAATATATTGATGGTTTTTTGATAAAGTATCTATTACCTTAGGATTATTGATAGTTAATCCTTCTGGGTTAATAGTTACTTCATAATCGATATTTTCTGTATCAGGGTTTTGTTCTCCTTTTTTTCCTGTTAGATCATTAGTTACATCAGCATAATAACGAATCCAAGCATCGTCTTTAGCTTCTTGTTTTAAATTTTCATCCTCTGTTTGATTCGTTAGCGTTGTGTAATTATTGTATCTATCAAAATCCGTTTCATCTAGTGATGGCATTTGTAATATTTCCGTATCAAAAGTTACTTTATACTGATATGGTCCATCTGGTAAATTAATTGAGAATGAATTGTTATTAGTATTAATGTTTAGTCCTGCAACTTCAACTTCAGGATTATCTGTACGGTACACCTTTATTGAATCTGCAATCAGCCTTTGGTCAGCTGGTATGGTATCTTCTAATACAGCATCTACTAAATTTACATGCTTATTTTTTGAATCCGTATTCGCTTGGATAGTCCAAGAAATTACAGGTTTTTCAGGTTCCTTGTTAATACCATTAGCTTCTTTTTCTACACCTAAGGTTGGTTTTGAAACAGTCTTTGAAGTGCTCTGTTTGCCACCTGTATAAGTTATATTGGCAGTATTTTTAATATCTGCTTGTTCTTCTGCTGGTGATAAGGTTGTTGAATAAGTGAGCTGATATGTCTTAGCATCTAATTTATCCTTAGTTACTGTAAATGTGCCACCAGTACTTTCAGAACTAATAGTAAAGTCACTTGTTACATCTACTTCACCACTTGTAATTTTAATGTTACTTACTGTTACAGTAGTTGGAGTGTATTCGTCAACAAGTGCAAAGTTATGAATAACATTTTCTTTGGTATTAAAGTTAACGGTCCAGTTCACAGTTTTGGTGCCATCATTATTTATTACAACTTTACCTGATTTATTTATTCCCGGATCACGTTTGTTAACAGTAGCATTGTCTGTTTCTTCTCCACCTTGCCATTTAAGTGTTGCCTCATTAGTCTGTGCTTCATTGCTTTTATCATCTGCAGTAGTTCTGAACTTTATTTCATATACCGCATTTGTGTCTTTATTTATATTAACTTCAAATCCATTATCTGTATTTTTTGGGACGAATTCAGTAAATGGTTGACCATTTTCAGTCATAGTTAGAGAATCTGCTATAAATTCATAGTTTCCTGATGTAAAAGCATCTGTAATTGTAGGATTCTCTAATAAAATTTTGCTTTTATTGAATTTGATAGTCCATTCTATTTCTTGCAGACCTGTATTTTGGTTTAAAACGTAGCGTCCAGATTTATCAATTCCAGCTTTTGGACCATCTAGGTCAAAATCAACACCAACTGAATCCCCAATACCAATTCCATCCCCGTCTTCAAAGACAAGCTCAGCATGGTTTGCTAGTTCTTGTTGTTGCATACCTAGGGTTGTATAATAGGTTCTGTATACGAATTTATACTCATGAGGTCCCGCATCTGAAATTTCTAGTTTAAATCCTTCTCTACTGTCTGTATGAGTATATTCAGCGATTGTGAAGTTTTCTGCTTCTACTTCATCTTTATATAATTTATATAAACTATCATCATCAACACCAAAATCTAAATAATCCTTATTAAAGACATCTCTAACAGTAATTGAACCAACATCAATTTTTTCACTATTCATGGTAATAGTCCATTCAATATATGGTTTACCCTCATCATCAACTTTTTGTTCTCCAACCTTACCACCTGTTGGAATTGTGTTTACTGGCACTGATGCCTCATCACTATTAGGTTGAGGTAAATTATCAGAAATAGTATTAGTAATATCTTCATTTAATCCTACTGGAACTGTTGATGAAAAAGTAATATAGTAGGCTTTTCCATTAGCGTCTAAGTTTGGTAAAGTCATTCCGTTAGTAGTTTTCACTGGTGTAATAATTACTGGTGTTCCTTGTCCAATAATATTACCATCAATATCTACATCTACTTCAAGTACTATAAGGCTATCTAAATCTACTTGACCATGACTTAAAACATCAGTTAAAGTAACTGTTCCTAAGTCTTCTTTTCCATAGTTATATTCTACTGTCCAATCAATTATATGTGGATCATCATCAGAAAGTTTACCCTCTTTATTTATAGTAGGTATATCTCCTGACCATGTTCCTGTAAAGTTATCACTAACATTATTTTTGTTGCCATCTAAAATAATTTGTGCATTATTATTTATTTTTTTCGTTCCACCACCATCTGGGCGAATTATTCTAGTCGTATAAGTGATATCATAGGCATCTTCAATATCCCCAAGGTTTAATTCAAAACCATTAGAAGTAATCTCTGGCGTTGCATTTACTGTCTCACGACCAGTTTCTTCGTTATTATAATTACGAATAATTCTTTCTACTACAAAACTATCTTCAACTATCTCTAAGTTTTCACCTAAATCGTCTATTACTGTAGCATTAGTAAAACTTCCCATAGAGTCATTTACTCTTACTGTCCAGTCTATATGGGTAGGGTTTCTGTCCGTTGTTGTTTTAGAGCCATATTCATTTAATATATAAGGGCTTCCTGCTTCTTTTTTATCTGTTCCATCATAAGCCTGTTGTTCAGGGCGAATAGTTACCCTATAAGAGGATTCGTCCCTATATGGAACTTTAACAACTACTTCTTCTTCAGTTTCAAAGATTTCTGTATTAAAGCTGCCTGAAAGGTTTACAGACATCTCTACATTATCAAAATTATTAGCATTTTCATTAAAGGTAATAATTACTTGACCATCAACAATTGAATAAGTTGCAACTTGAGTTTCACCAATGTTAATAGATTGATTTTCTACACCAATTCCGCCATAAATCAAAGGTAAATCAATAGTATAAGTGTCACCAGCTTCGATCTTCATTCCATTAGGTTTGGTTAGCCCATACTTCATTTGTACAGCATTGAGGTCATTAATATCAACTTCTAAATCTTGACCATCTTCTACTTTAATCCAATCGCTACCACTTTTGTCATTATAAGAAAATTCAAAGCTCGTAACTAAGTTATCTAGTTCAGCAAATGGTTGATATAAATTCTCTTCACCTTTATCATCATTAACTACTTCTGTTTCATCTTCATCATCCTGATCTTCTGCATCTTCAGAATCTGTATCTCCAGAATCTTCTAAATTATTATCTGAGCCTTCCGAGCCTTCAGAGCTTGAATTATCATCTTCTCCCGGAGTTGAGTTTTCTGGCTTTTCAGGATCTACAGGTTCTGGATCTTCCTGGGAATCTTCTAACTCAACTTCTTCTGTTTCTATTGGTGGATCTTCAGGTTCTAGTTCTAAAACCGTTTCCTCCACCTGGGTAGTTTCACTAATTTCTTCTACTACTTCATTTCCTTCTTCCAAGACTTCCCTACTGTTATCTTGGACACTATTATCAGCTAGTACTACTACTGGCATAATTACCTGTAGTATCATTGTTAATGCTAATACTAATGAAATATTTCTCCTGATTCTTTTCATTTAATCATCCTTTCAAAATAAATATATCTACAAACCAAAATAAATATATCTACAAACCTTTAACTACAATAATTTCATATAATATAAGTATATAATCTAGAAAATAATCCTGCTATCCTAAGTTTGTTTATTTAGGGTACTTTTTTTAATATTTTTGAAAATATTTTCATTGTTTTTATAATAAAGTAGCAAAATCTAAAATTATGAAAATAAAAATCCCTAGATTTGTTTTTCTAGGACTAATAATTCTACTCCATGGACTGGAATAGAAAATTTGCATTTTATTTCGTTTTTAATATTTTCTTCTTTTATTTTTATACTTGGTTTTGATTTAGCTTTTAGATAATCTACTTCTTCTTTATTTAGATATTCTGGAGCACCCATTTCTATCCATTCATCAAAGGCAGATCCATTTTCTCTATTTAATGTATATCTTTTCAGTCTATATTTTCCTTCTAAGCCTTCTAAATTTATATTTAAGTTTACCTTTTCTTTACTTTCGTAAACATTGTATCGATTTTTAATATCTAAGGAAGATGTATCTCCTGATAAAAACATTTCATCAAAGTAAGCATAATTATAGGCTAGTATTTGTATATCTTCGCCTTTTTTAGTTACTATAAATTCTTCTTCTTTATGAATTATTTCATCTCCTAATTTTGAGAGTAAAAGATAGGCATAATATCCTGGCTTTTTAATTCCATCTTGATTTATTAGACCAAATCCTCCGTGGAATGGATTTTTATCTGCTTTCATCTCTTCGAATATATCTGTAAATGTCCAATATCCGATAGAATTAGTAAGACCAATAGATTCTATTATATTTTTTATAATAAATGTAGAAGTATAGCATGTATCGCTAATTAGATTTCTTCCAAGGGCTGTAGTGCTCCATTCTGTTATATGGATTTCTATATTAGGTAGTATTTCATTTATCTTTTTATTTAAAGATTTTAATGCATTAGGAGTATGATCTTTTTCATGGTAAATAGCCTTCATACTCTTAGAGTTTTTTAAAATCTCATGCAAATTTTCACCATCTAAAAATCTTTCAATCATATCAAGGACATTTTCATCTGTTATTTCTTTTTTTATTTGTGATATATCTTGATTGTCCATTATTCTTAATAATAAATCTTGGATAGCTTCGTCTTTTCCAAAAGATTCTGGGTAAATGTGCAAGGTTATAATATCTAAAGGTACATTTTCATCTATACAGTAATTTATAAAATACTCTAACCAAGATCCATATTTTAGGGATTCATGGGTTATAGAGGGGCCTCCTACTTTAATTTTTTCTGATACTGACTTTATTGCTAAAACTGTCTCTTTATAAAATTTAAAATAATCTTCCTTTGAACCTATCCAAAAAACCTGTTCGATCTCCGGCTCGTTCCATACCTCAAAATACCAAGATTCTACTTCCTTAAGTCCATATCTTCTTACACAGTTTTTTACGAATTCTCTTACTAAATCTGTCCATAAATTAATGTCTTTAGGCTGAGTTACATTAGCTTTCCACCAGAACATGTGGTTTTCTCCACTTTTTAGATCACTAGGCATAAAGCCTAATTCTATAAAGGGTTTAATATTTATTTCCATAAAGAAATCAAATAGTTCATTTACATAGTTCCAATTATATATTACATTTCCATCACTATCAGTATTATAAATCATCATATCATCATGGAATATTCCGTGAAATCTTACGTTTTTAAATCCGATTTCTTTTTGTAGCTCTCTAAATTGATTTCTCCAAGACTCCCTGAGTCCTTCTGCTGCTCTACCAAAGGTAATAAGTTCCTTCCAATAGTGTTTTAGCTCTGTACTTTCTTTATTAAAATCTAGATGAAAGTTTTGAACTTTAGTTAGAGAAATATCTTCTTCTAAAGTATCTTTACTATCTAAATAGGAGTATAGCTTTTTAAATGCAGCTGTTCTATCTACATCGAAGTAGGATTTTTTCTTTATATTTTCTTCATATGCACTATTTGATTTATCTATATTAGGCATATTTTGTCTAAATTGAGAAGGGGTACACCCATATTTTCGTTTAAATATAGAGTTTAAGGATTTTATACTTGGAAAACCACTTTGAAAAGCAATATCAGTTATACTTTCGTCAGTATTAGTAAGAAGTCTTTCGGCCATATCTACTCTTTTTTTATTTTTATATTCTTGAAATGTCATTCCAATACTATTTTTAAAAAGTCTAGATAAATAAGGAACGCTCATACCTTCAACATTTGCAATATCCTCAAGAGTTACGGAATCGTTTAAGTTTTCATCTACATATCTAATGATTCTATTCATTCTTATAATATTGTCTGTAGATTCTTCTAGATTAGTTTCATTTATTTCTGTAGCCTCAAAATTATGTAATAAATCTCTAACTAGTAGAAAAGTTTCACTTCCTATTTTTAGTTGATAACCTGAAGCTTTTTTAGTTTGTTCTTTAAGCATACTTGCTAATCTTTTTCTAATTATATCGAATCTTTTTTGTTCTTCTTTCTCGTAGTTAAAGGATTTACAATCGATTTTAACCTTGCTAAATAATGGAAATATATAGTCTATACTTTTAGGATCTAATTGAAATACTAAACAGATATTATCTTCATCAGTTCTAGAGGTATTATGGACTTCCCCAGGATTAATCAATATAAGGTCATTTTCTTTTAATAGATATTCTTTGTCAACTACTCTTATGTTTATTGACCCTTCTACTACTAAAATAATCTCTAATTCCTTATGGATATGCATCATGTATTCATTTGTACTATGTAAAAATAAGTTAATGGCCACATCCTCTCTAAGCTCTATTATTTCATAATATGGCTGCATTGCTTGCCCCCCATACCAATTTGCTATTTAAATATAATATATCAGAATTTTGCAAACTTTGCAATATTAAGCTTTCATTTAATAGGGCTTTTTTTGCTGTTATGCCTTTATACGATAAAAGCTAGACTGAATCCTGTATGTCCAATTAATGTGGCAGAGGGAGACACCACAAACCTTGAGGAAATCAATAGAATGAGAAAAGAAAATGCTAGACTCAAGGAGGAAAATGATATATTAAAAAAAGCTATGGCTATATTCGCGAAGAAGTAAATCCCAATACTATATTTGAAATTATTAAAGCTAATTCTATTATACACAGCATAGATACTATGTGTAGGGTACTTAATTATCCTAGAAGTACCTACTATGGTAAACAGAAAGAAAAACCTGAAAACAAGTGGAAGTCTGAAAATAAAAAGCTCAGAGAGAATATATTAAAAATCTACAATGGAAGCAATAAAATCTATGGTGCCCCTAAAATTCGTGAAGAACTAAAGAAATTAGGTTATGAAAACATCAGTATTAAGCGAGTTCAAAGGCACATGAAGAAACTTGGCATAAGATCCATTGTAGTAAAAAAATATCGTCCCCACAGGAGCAAGAAAAAGGTTTATGATAAAGGTGAAAACCTGTTAAACAGGGACTTTTCCACAACCAAGATAAATGAAAAATGGGTAGCAGATATTACTTATATACACTCCCTAAGAGATGGATGGACATACCTGGCATCTATCTCTTAGATTTGCATACCCAAAAAATAGTAGGATATAGCTATTCAAAAAACATGGATACATCTTTAGTATTAAAGGCATTAGATAATGCCATAGCAACACAAAAACCTGATAAGGGCTTAATTATACACTCAGACCGTGGTTCACAATATACATCTAAAGAATATAGACATGCAGTAGAATCAAAGGAATTCAAATTATCTTATAGTGCCAAAGGCTGTCCCTATGACAATGCCTGTATAGAAAGCTTTCATGCAGTATTAAAGAAGGAATGTGTATATTTAAATACCTTCATAGATTTCAACCATGCTAAATTAGTGTTATTTCAATATATTGAGGGCTTCTATAATAGAAGAAGAATCCATTCCTCAATCAAATATATGACACCAGATAAATATGAACAAATATGTAGAGCAGCATAGCTTGCTTTAGATTTTGAGCCTAAGGGGATGTTAGCCACCCCAACGGGGCTTGCCGTTGATAATCCAATAAAGAAATGCTACAATTATCCTCCACGAAGGCAATAATTAGCTTGCTTTGAGTTCTTCGCCTTGGGGTAAAAACCATTGAGCATTTATGTTTGGATTGTCAATGGTGGCGGAGATTAATAAAAAACCTAAATTTTTGTCCAAAGTATTGACATAGATCCAGGTTACATCGTACTTTAAATGAAAACACGAGCTCTAATTGCATCACACACTTACATTTATGAGGCAAGTAGAACTTCCCCTTGTCGTACTTTATTCTTCTTTCTCAAATACTAAATCAAATTCAGTTATTACTTGATTTCCAGATGGCAATGGAATTGCAGTAACAAATCTCCATCCATCTTTAGAATATTTATCTATTATTTCTCTATGGTCCTCTTTACTTAAAAGTCCTCGTGCTTTTGACTTAACATAAATATATTTGTACATACTAATTACTCCTCTCTCAAAAAAACTATTTGTTACTCATTAATCCACGAATACGCAACTAATTATCAACTTAAAAATAATTAAACTAAATGATTGTAAATTAT
>JBQDYR010000005.1:0-28731 GCA_052105355.1 Anaerococcus sp. | reverse complement strand
AAAACTGACCTCCTCAAAGTTGGTTTTTCAGGTCCAACTTTTTGGGGTCAGTTCAGAATATCTTTCTACCTAACTCTTTTTTATTTCCTAATTTTATATTATATGTCTCTTTTTTAAAAGTCTTGTTAAACTTTCCCCTCTTCTTTTTAAAGTTAGTTCAAAAAGTCCCATATTTGTAAAACCATGAATTTCATATTCCAGTCCATAAAAATCTAAAATATTTTTAAACTCTTCTTCTAAGTCTTGTTTTTTTTCTACTCTTAAAAAATCTATTACGACCATTCCACCTATATTTCTAAATTTTAAATTATACGCTAAAGGTTCTAAAATTTTTCTATTGATATCTTCAAAAAACACTTCTTTTTTCTGGTTAGATTTGATACCTGATGTATTAACATCTATTACTGTTAAAGTTTCAAGTTCGTCGATAATTAAAGAAGCATCTTTATAGTAAATCTTAGTATCTTTTAGAGTATTAAGAGCCTCATTAATTATAGAATCTTGATATATAGACTCTTCCACCAATTCAAGATCTTTATTTTCTTTTATATAGAGGTCTTTAGTATACTTTTCTAAAAGAAGCTTTGGAGTAGGATTAAAGTTTTCTTCTTTTTCTAAAGTTTCCTTTAGATTATTTAAATACTTATATTCTGTATCTGACTTTATTCCATCCTCTTTTAACTTTGCTGTCATTCTTCTTGGAAACCTATACAATATGTAGTTATCAGTTTCTATTTTAAAGTTTACAGAAAATAAAGGAAGTTTTTTATTTGAAGCAGATCTTACAATCTGACCAATAACAGAATCACCTATGGAAAATTTTTTATTAGATTTCAAAAACGCTTGTTTCCCAGAAGTATATTCCAAGAAGTAAGCGTTTATAGAATCTATTTTATTTACTACCTTTGCCCTATAAATATTACCTAAATTTTCATCATATAAGAACATCTCTACAAGCTTTTCATCAATAACTTTTCCATAGGATTTTGTATCTTTGTCCAAAAATATATATGATTTCATGACTTGAACTTCATCTTTAATTTTTCAAAAAATCCAATATTAGATATTATTTCTTGTCTGTCATTTAATAGATTATCCAAAATATTATTATAAGATCCATTCTTATTTACAAAACCTAGATATTTTGCTTCTTTATTTGTAATCTCTTGTTTATAAAGTCTTTGATCAAAGTCTGAGTCTGTATTATTTATAAAGAAAAAATCTGCTTCAATATTATTCTCTATTTCATCTTGTCCTACTATCTTAATAGTAACCTTATCATCTAACAATTCAGGATTTAATCCATCAAAGATTACATAGTCATATTCAAGTTTTCCTAAAAGCTTTTGAATATCTTCTTTTTTTACCTCATATTTTTCTTTAATAAATGGACTAATGATAAAATCTAGTTTATCATTAGCTGTATTTATTATTGTATTAAGGTCAATATAGTCTAAAAAGTAATCACATATATCATAGGTTATCATTCCGTCTTGTTTATAATAGTCTTCGATATTATTATCCTCTGACCTATTAGTTCCGATGATTATAGTTTTTTTATTTTTGGATAAATTCTCGGCAAGTAAGCTTGTAAATTCAGTCTTTCCAATTTTATCTCTACCATCTATAAGGTATATTTTCATCTTAATCTCACGTCCTATTCTCCATCATCAACAAAATCTTGATTTGTCTCTTGTTCAGTTTGATTTTGATTGTTAGTTATAGTTTGATTAGCACTATCTGTTCCAGTATTTTGATAGATTTGATTATTAATCATATCACTATTTGAAATATTATCAATCGATTCTGCATTTATATCAAAATACTTTGCTACAATATCTCTCATTATAGGTGCTACATTATGTGAATTATATCCTTGAGTTATAACTATACTTATAGCAATTTCAGGATTCTCATAAGGAGCAAAGCCTATCATCCAGGCGTATGAATCATAGTCTACTCCATCTGAATTTTGTCCTTCTACTTCTGCAGTACCTGTTTTTATTCCCATTTCTATTGGTAGTTTATTTAAAACCGGGTTATTTTGAGCAACAAGTAAGGTTCCATACTTGATATCTTCTAAATATTTTGGATCCTTAATTGAAATTTGTTCAGATTCAATTTGGTTTTCAAATAAAACCTCTTCTGTTTCATGTTTAGTTATCTTATCCATTAGTGTTAGCTTATTTAAGTAACCACCATTAGAAATTGTAGATATTGCCCTATTCATTTGAAGAGGTGTATAAGAGTTTTGTCCTTGTCCTATCACTATATTTAGCATATCAGTGATATCCCAAGTAGCTTGGTTTAAATAAGTATATTTTAATGTATCAGCTAGTCCAGCTCTATCACCTTCAGGAATTTTTTCAGCATTATATCCCATCTCATCCAGCATATCTAATAAGTCACTTCTTGAGATTGTTGCATTTTCATCAGCAAGATTTACAAGTATATCTGTATCTTCTTCTAGTTGAGTTTTTGATTTTGTAACGCCTTCTTTAATAAATACTTTTAGATTTTCTTCTAGGTATTTTCTCATCATTACTTTAATGATTTCAAGTTTTTTATCAACACTTGGAATATTACCTGTAGCTTCACTTGGTATATTTATCTCTATTCCAGTTTTACTATCAAGGCCCAATTTCTTGGCAGCAGCTCTGATATCATTTAATTCTAATTTCACCCCCAAAGACGTTCCATCTTTTGGATTTTCTCCTAGAGCTAAAGTGTAGAAATAATAATTACAAGAATTCTTTATAGCATCATATAGCGTTTCTTCTCCCCATGTTTTTCCTTCTTCTGTCCAAAGAAGATTGTTAAATCTTCTATTTCCTATTTCTATAAAACCAAAATCTTTATTAAGTTTTTGAGGGTCTAGACCTTTTTCAAGAGCAGCCAAGGATGAAACTAGTTTAAAGGTAGATCCTGGCATTACAGCCATCTGACTTGCTATATTTAACATAGGTCTTGCAACAAGAGGACCACTATCTTCGGGTACTTGTAAAGATTCCCAGTCACTTGATGATATACCTGTAGAAAAAAGATTAGGGTCATAATCTGGATATGATGCCATAGCCAAAACTTCTCCTGTTTTGACATCAGATACTACCACAGCACCACTGTTAGCATAGGGAGCTTGTCTATATGGATTAACATTTCCATACTCAGATTCATAAGTTTCACCGCTACTTACTGATTCTATTACTCCTTTAAGAGCTTTTTCCGCCATAGACTGAAGTTCTAAATCTATAGAGAGATAAATATCATCACCTGGTTGAGAAGGAATTGTGGATAAGGTATCAATCCTATTTCCTGAAGAATCTACTGTAACTATGGATTTTCCATTAGTTCCCCTTAAGTTATCCTGGTAAGATTCCTCAATACCAGTTTTTCCAATTATTTCGTCGTTTAAATATCCTTTATCTTTTATATATTTCGAAATTTCATAATCTGTTGCTATAGGCCCCATATAACCTAAAATATGACTTGCTAAATTTCTATTAGGATAATACCTTATAGGTATTGTAGCAACACCAATACCACTTTTACTGTCTATATTTTCTTCAATTTTTAAAACTGTTTCTTCATCAAGATTATAAACTAGATTTATAGGTCTAAAACCATAGTTTCCTTGCATATTGATTTGGTTATCAATAGTTAGCATACCTACGGCAATATAGTCATTATCTTCATCTATATTAGATACTAACTTTATATAGTCCAGAACTTCTTGTGCATCATTTTCTTCATTTAATATTTCAGTTACTTTTTCTTTATCATTCACCTTATCCTTATTAGCATAATAAGTGTAGAAGTTTTCTTTATCAATATTAAAAGTATAATCCCAATCTTTAGGATCATCTTCTGATATGTCTATAGATGGATAGATATTATTTTGAGTGTTAGCATTTTGAGCTAGGTACTTTATATCTTTAGATGTAACTAAATCTTTTATAAGGTTATTTTCATCTGCTAACTTTGTAAGCTCTTCTACAGGATCTCCCGCTTGTTGATTTTTGAAAGAAAGTTTTACAGAATATATATTTTCATCTTCATTATTTTCTGTGATTACTTCTGTAGTAAAGTTTGCATAAACTCCCTTATTTTCAAGCTCTTCTATTAGTATATTTGCTGGTATTATATAAGATCCATCATCTTTTATAGAAGCAGTATTTAAAAGTTTTTCCATAGATGAATTTTTTACTATTTGATAAAAGTCTTCTGATGGACTCGTCTCCATATTTATTTCTGGATAAGCCCTATGTAGATTGGCTTTTTTTTGCAAAAATTCTTCATCAGCAGAAATAGCATAATCTTTTAAAATAATATTGGTTTCTAAACCATTTTCTTTCAAAATTTCAAAGGCAATTTTTCTAGCATGAGAGTTTTCTAAGATATTTTTTAAAACTGATTTGTCATCATTTATTTGTGCTACCACTACATCAATGGGGTCATCTTCAATATTATAACCAATCAATTCTAATTTCTCTTTAGCATTATCAGTATATTTAAGTTTTAATTTTCCTGTTTCGTCCTCGCTAACCAAAACTGGTACATCTACTCCTCTCTTTTTAAGAGCAAGTAGAACTGTTTTCATAGTCTCATACTCAAGGCCATCATCATCTCTAGTTGACTCAATTAGACTAGGTACTAATTTATTATTTATTAAGGTATTCACTACCTTATCTTCAGGTGTAATATTTTCATCAAAATAATCATTCGAATTTTCGTATTCAAAAGAATTTAATTTAATATTAAAATCATTCTTATAATTAACACCTTCTTCTTCCATAATGGTAACAAGTTTATTATAGGCATCAAGTCTTTCATCAAGACTTAAATTCATCAGCTGATCTTTATATAATTGAATAGCAAAAGAAGGAATGGTTGTTGCTAGTATGTTCCCATTCTTATCTAAAATATTTCCTCTACTTGCTAACTCATCTACTTCTTGTACTTTCCTATTGTCAGAAAGCTCTCTGTAATAGTCACCTTTTGAAACCATTAAAGAAAATAATCTAATAGCAATTATAGCAAATAATATTCCAAAAATAACTTGAATAAAAATTAATCTATGTTCTTTTTGTTTTTTCATAACTTATCCTTAGATTCTATATGTTGGTATATACATAATCTTTTTTATAATCTTGTAATAGATTAGATAGAAAGCCATATTTAATATCGCCTCTGATAAAAGAGGAATAAACAGATAATATTTAATAACTGCTATATCATTATTAAATATGAAATTAATCATAGATACTATCATAAAGTTTATAAATGTAAAAATAAAAGTTAAAACTAAACCCATATTTTTATTATTTCTAGACCTAATTCTGTCAGATCCTACGATTTTTCCTATCAAATAATATGAAAGAGCCCTTACTCCGATTATATTTGAAAACATAATATCTTCTAGAAGTCCAAATATCAAGCCAGTTCTTGCTCCTACACCTGCTGTTAAAATTTGAGAAAGACTTATAACTAAAGGTAGAATTAGATTGACATTAGCTCGAAAAATATCAATTTTAGAAAAAATTGTAGTTTGTAAAATAAAAGTTATTAATAACAAAAAGAAAGTTTTAAATTTATTCATTTTCTCCCCCATCTTCTTGTAAGACTAAAACTCTATATAAATGTGTAAAATCTACTGGTGAGTTTACTGTAATATTCTTCCTTAAAGAGTCTTGACTCATATTTATATTACCTACAGTCCCTATATAAAGTCCTGCAGGATAAACACCACCAAGACCACTTGTAAGTAATACATCTCCTTTTTCTACAAGGCTATCAATGTCTAACATGTATCCATTAATTACATTGTTTTTAAAATAATCTATTACACCATAGTCCCCACTATTAGAATTAACAAAAGCAACATCGTTATTTGAAGATTTTATAGTTTCTATTTTTGAAGTGGTTTTGTTTACTTCTATAACCTTACCGACAACAGCAGAATAATATTCTGTATTCCCTATAGCTTGTAAGATTACATCATTAACTTTTATTCCATCCACTTCTCCTTTATTTATATGGAAAGACTCATACATATAATTTAAATCTGTGTTTATAACATTTGCCTTGATAAATTGATTTTCCGAATTATTTAAAGCTTCACTCTCAGCTTTCAAAAAATCCTCCCTATTTATAGAGGTTCTTAATTTTGCATTTTCTTGCATCAAGGATTGGTTTTCTGCTTGTAGTTTTTCTACTTCTTTTCTTGTTTGCTTTGATCCTACCGTCATTTCTATTTGATCTATAACTGTAGAAGAAATGGAGTAAGTAAAGTCATTTATTGGCTTAAAAATTGTATTTGTTATATTTGAACCAGCCTTTACTAAAGATTGCAATTGACTAGACATAATAATAACAATTATTAATATTATAGAAGTAAGGACTACATTTGTCTTATTTTTCTTTTTTCTTCTGTATGCCATAGTTACCTACTTACGATACTTCAAAAATCTATCTGGATTTTCAAGAATTATTCCTGCTCCCTTAATTGCATCTAAGGAAGGCTCTTCCGATGATATAGAGTTTAAAGAAATTTTCTTCTCTATATATTCTTTTAAACCATCAAGCTTACTCATTCCACCTGTAAATACAAAACCATCGTTTTTTATATCTGCAGAAAGCTCTGGGGGAACTTTCTCTAAAACCATATAAATCATATCAACAATTTCATCTGCAAATGGAAGTATTGATGATACAAGTTCAGAAGACTTAATCTCAATCCTTTCAGGTTTTGAAGTATTTATATCCCTACCCTCTACCTTCATAGTTTTATCTTTATCTTTTATCTTTAAACTCATAAGATTAATCTTAAGTTTTTCAGCTGTGATTTTCCCAATTTCTAGATTCTTATTATCTTTTAAAAATTTTACTATTTTATTATCTATATATTCTCCTGCATGATTCTTGGATTTTGATGAAACTATCCCATTTAATGAAACAAGGGCTACTTCTGTAGTTCCTGCTCCAATATTTACAGTTAGAATCCCCCTTGGATCTTCTGGGCTTAGTCCCATTCCATAGTTAGCTGCAAGAGTTTCATCAACCATAATTATATCTCTACATCCTGCATGTAATGCTGCATCTTCTACAGCTCTTGCTTGAATATCTGTAATTCCAGAAGGAACACAAATAACTACTTTTGGTTGCAGCATAGAGAACCCTGGATTAATTTTTTTAAAAAAATAGTTAAGCATAGCTTCAGTTAGATTGAAATCAGAAACAACTCCATTTTTCAAAGGTCTAACAACTATTATTTCATCTGGTGTTTTTCCAATCATCTCTTTTGCTTCTGCTCCAACTGCAAGTACATCAGTGCCTGTATGGTTTAATACAAGAACCGACGGCTCATTTATAACTATTCCTTGACCTTTTTTATAAACTTTAATATTTGCAGTTCCCAAGTCTATAGCTAAATCGGCTGCAATAAATCTAAATGCCATCATAAACTCCTATAAATTATTTTCTTTCTTAAAACTATAGTAGTCATTTAGACCAATAATTATATGGTCCAAAACTTTTATATCTAAAATTAAGCCTGCTTCTACAAGTCTTCTCGTAATAAGTAAATCTTCTCTTGAAGGTTTGCAAGATCCACTTGGATGATTATGAACAAAGATAACGGATTTTGCGCTTCTCTTTACAGCAGGTATAAAAACTTCTCTAGGATTTACTATAGAAGTATTCAAATCTCCAGTAGATATGTGCTCTATTGATATTATATCATTTTTAGTATTTAACATTATAGAATAAAAGTGTTCTTTTTTGGTATCTAAAAAATAATTTTTCATTAAATCGTATATATCTTGGGCACATGTAATTCTATCTATTTTTTTATTTAAAATTTTCTGATTAATTCTTTTACCAAAATTAAGCGCTGCAACAATCGTAGTTGCTTTTGCATTTTTTATTCCATCAATCTTTGATAATTCTTGTACTGTAATTGTATTTAACTCCTCATATGAAAAAGTATCTAAAATTTCTCGAGCTAGTTCTATAGCATTTTTCTTTTTATTTCCTGTAGAAATTAATATAGCAAGGAGCTCTCCATCACTTAAACTATTGACTCCACTCTTAATAAGTTTCTCTCTAGGTCTGTCATCTAAATCATAATCATGAATTGTTTTTCTCATTATCACTCCATTTTTTAACTACTTGGCTTTAAAATTTAATTTTTTTAAATGATAAATAATATAGTTAGAACTTAGTCCAACAAAAAATCCTGTGAATACACCTATAAGTACTAGTGCAGGAAAATAATATATAATTTTTATATTTTCCATAAAAATAGTAGCAACAATTATTTGTCCTAAATTGTGAAAAAATGCTCCAATTTCACTAACCCCTATCAAAGAAATTCTCCCTTTAGAATAATTTAGAGCAAAATACATTGAAATCACAGATAAAACTGCTCCTAATAGCGAATAGAAAAAAGCCATTACAGAACCAGTTATAAGAACTAATAAAAAAGATTTCAAAACACTAACTGTTAAGGATGATTTGAAATCGTAAAAATATATGGTAACTAATATTATTATATTTGATAGTCCAAGTTTCGCACCTGGTATAGGTACTGGTAAGGGTATCATCATTTCTATTACTGAAAGAGCAAGGGCCAATGCTACTAGAAGAGCCAAATTTACTATATTTTTTATAGAATTCTTTCTCATTTTACCACCTGATCTATTTCTGCTTCCTTATTAGAATCAACTTCCAAATATAGTCTGTGAGGTAGACAAACAATGTTTTGCCCTTGCTCACTTATAGGCGGCATCTTTGTACATATCAAATCCATACAATTAGCATAGATAATTCTTGCTTTTTTGTCCTTTATTTCTATTGTATTTAGTCCCCCATTTTGAGTTTTTACTTCTATTGTCTGTTCTTTGGTAAGGTCATATCTTCCATATTCTTTACCATCTAATTCTATAACTAAATAATCTCCATCAGCCTGGGCTTGAAACTTTTTTGTTATAAAAACCAAAACCAAGGATGTGAAGAAGAGTATAAATATTATTACTATATCCATCTTTTTTATTTTCATATTTTACCTCTTTAAAAGTTTATCATTAGAGTCATTACATGTCAATCATGAAAATATAAGATAAAAAAGACTGGTCATATATGACCAGTCTTTTTAAATTTTATTCATAAATATCGATACATTTATTAGGACATTTTTCTGCTGCTTGTTTTAATAGTTCAAGATCTAAGTCGTCAGATTTTGTTTCTATAGATAAGAAGTTATTCATTGTAAATCCTTCAGGATAGGTTTTTGCACAAATTGTACAACCTATACAACCTACTTTACAATTAGCTCTTACATCTTTACCTTTATCATGTGATGAACATTTAACAACTGCTTTTTGTGAATAAGGTACCATCTCTATAATATTTTTTGGACAAGTTTTTACACAAGCTTCACAGCCTACGCATTTTTCCTTATCTACTAGGGCTACTCCATCCACCATATGTATAGCATCAAATTTACACGCTTTTACACAAGATCCACAACCTAAACATCCATAGCTACAAGCTTTTTTACCTCCGAACAAGGCTACTTGTGCTCTACAATCATCAAGACCTGCATATGAATAAAGATCTACTGCATTTTCACATGTACCATTACATTTGACAACTGCAACATGTTTATCATCTTCACCTGTAGCTTCTACCCCCATAGCTCTTGCTACAGCTTCAGTTACTGACGCTCCTCCAATTACACATGCAGAGACTTCAGCTTCACCATTTCTTATAGCTTTTGCACAACCTGCACAACCTGGATAACCACAAGCACCACAGTTTGCTCCTGGTAGAGCATTTAATACAGCCTCTTCTGTATCATCAATTTTTACTTCAAATTTTGTAGAAATTTGTCCAAGCATTATAGCAAATACAAGGCCCATAACTCCTAAAACTGCTATTGGTATTAAAAAAGTATTCATCTTCTACTCCCCTCTATAATCCTGCAAATCCCATAAAGCAGATTGACATGATTCCTAAAATTATTAGTGATAAAGGAGCTCCTTGAAATGCTTTTGGAACATCATTAGTAGCTGTTTTTTCTCTTATAGAAGCAAGTACTACTAGTGCAATCATAAAACCAATTGATGCACCTACAGCGTTTACTAAAGTTTCTACTAAAGTATAAGACTCTTGGATATTCTTAATAGCAACTCCCAAAACAACACAGTTTGTTGTAATTAATGGAAGGAATACACCAAGTCCTTCATATAAGTTTGGCATAGCTTTCTTCATCATCATTTCTATCGACTGAACCAAAGTAGCTATTACTAAAATAAAGACTACCGTTTGTAAATATTCTATATTTAATGGCACAAGTATGTAGGTTTGTACTATCCATGTAATTATTGAACTTAGAGTGATTACAAATAATACTGCATAACTCATACCTTTTGCTGTCTCAACTTTGCCTGTTACACCTAGTGAAGGACAAATTCCTAAGAACTGACCTAAAACGTAGTTATTAACAAAGATGGAACTAATTATTATTGGAAATAAATTTGACATTTTTCCTCCTAATCATTCTTTGCTTTTTTCTTATTTGATATAGCTGTTACTCCTGCAAACATCATTCCTAAAACGATAAATGAAGAAGCAGGTTGTTGTAAGAATCCAATAGTATATTCATTTGGAATAAGAGACATACCTAAAAGTGTACCTGCACCCAAAACTTCTCTTACTATAGCAAGTGCAGAAATAGCTATTGTATATCCAAGTCCTTGAGCTAAACCATCTACTATTGATGGAAGTAATCCATTTTTTGAAGCAAATCCTTCAGCTCTAGCTAGGATAATACAGTTTACTACTATCAAGGGAATAAAAATACCTAAAGATTCATCAAGTGATGGTAAATAAGCCTTGATTACCATTTGAACTATTGTTACGAAACTTGCTATTACAACGATAAACGAAGGTATTCTGATTTCATCAGATATAAAGTTTCTTAATAAAGAAATTACTATGTTACTCATTGTCAATACGAAAATTACTGCTGCCCCCATACCCAAAGCATTTGTTAAGCTTGAGGAAATAGCTAGTACAGAACACATCCCTACTAATTGAACGAAAACTGGGTTATTTGAAAAAATACCATCTTTAAAGATTTTTCCGTAATTAACTTTTTTCTTAACTTTTTTTTCTTTTTTGATTGGTTGATCTATTTGTCTTTCCATAATATCTCCCTACTTAATATTTTCCAAGGTTTCACGTGCTATGTTTATACCTTTTACTATAGTGCTAGTAGAAATAGTTGCTCCAGAAATACCTACAATTTCAGTATCACTTCCGCTGTCTGAAAATCCAACTTCACCATCCATAGAAACTCCTACAACTCCTTGTTTGAAAAAGTCTTCTTCCATATTTTTACCAAAACCTGCAGATTCTCCATGAACAAGTGGTGAAAATCCAGTAAGCTTGTTATCTGGACCTACTCCTATTAAAAATTCTATTGGACCACCGTAACCTCCTGGAGAATTTACATCAAACACATATCCTTCACTTCCATCAGATCTAGTTGCTTTGTATACACCCACTATTTCAGGAGGAAAATCTTGATCTTTTATCTCTTCAAAAGTTGCATCTTCATAAACAATTTTTAAAGATTCTTGAAGTCTCTCTTGATTTGCAGCTTCTATAATAGGAGCAGTAGCATTGTTAGTAAGAACAAGAGCTGCAGCTGCTACCGCTGTTATTATTAAAAGTTTTAATCCTAATTTAAAAGATTTATTCATTTTCTGCCTCTTTCTTTGAGTAATCCACTCCAAATACCTTTGGTCTTGTTTTTTCCTCAATTAAAGGAACTGTCAAGTTCATTAATAGGATTGCATAAGATACACCTTCAGGATATCCACCGAATTTTCTTATTATTGCTGTTAAAAGTCCACAACCTATAGCAAATATTATCCTTCCTTTTGGAGTAACTGGAATAGTTACATAGTCTGTTGCCATAAAGAAGGCACCTAAGAATAAACCACCTGAAAGTAGTTGCTCTATAATTCCGTTTGTTGATTTGTTAAATACTATTAATAGTATTGCAGTTGTTGCTATGTATATTAAAGGTACTTTTGGATCTATTACTTTTCTATATATCAAGTAAATTCCACCAATAATAATTGCTAGTGTTGAAACTTCACCAATACATCCACCCATATTTCCTATGAACATATTCATAATTGATGGTTGTTCTCCACCACTTAGAGGAGTTGCAGATGCTATTGCTGATACTCCACCTGGAGCTACAAAATATGTCATTGATCCTGACCAAGATGCCATAAGAAAAGCTCTTGCTGCTAAAGCTGGATTAACCACATTTTGGCCAATACCACCAAAGAATTGTTTTGCTACAACTATTGCAAAAAAAGAACCTAAAATCATTTGCCAAATTGGCATGGTAACTGAAACGTTATAGGCTAATAATATACCTGTAACTACTGCAGATAAATCTCCTATTGTAGATTCTCTTTTCATTACTTTGTTAGATATCATTTCAGCCACAACACAACTTATAACACATGTTCCTATGACTAACAAAGCTCTTAATCCAAAGAAATAAGCTCCTACTAGGCCTGTCGGAATCAATGCTATAATAACGTCAAGCATTTCCTTAGTAATTGTTCTATCACTTCTCATGTGAGGAGAAGAGGTTACTAATAATTTTTCTTTTAATTCCATTTATATCTCCCCTATTTTCCTTTTGCTCTTATTTGTCTTTTACCAAATCTTATAGCTTCTACAAGTGGTCTTTTAGCTGGACAAATATAAGAACAAGAACCACATTCTATACAATCCATTATGTTTAATTCTTGAGCTTTTTCAAACTCTTCTCTTAATGAGAATTTATGTATAAATAAAGGCATTAATCCTACTGGACATACATTTACGCATTTACTACATCTTATACATGGATTTATAACTGGAACTTGGGACTCTTCTTTATTTAAAACTAAAATAGAGTTAGATGCCTTCTCTACTGGTAAGTCAGCTTTTGGTTGTGCTATACCCATCATTGGCCCACCATTAATAATCTTTCCATAATCTTCGTTAAGCCCTCCACATTGATCTATTAAAAAATCAAAAGGTGTTCCAATTCTTACTAACATATTATGAGGTTCTTTTACACCATGACCTGATACAGTCATATATCTTTCGTATAATGGTTTATTAAAGTAACAAGCCTCATATATTGCTAGAGTTGAAGAAACGTTAGATACAATTACGCCAACATCAAGTGGTAGTCCTCCTGAAGGAACTTGTCTATGTAAAACAGCATCAATAATTCTTTTTTCGTCCCCTTGAGGATATTTTGTAACTAAAGTTGCTATATTCAGATTGTTATTTGATCTTTTATTTAAGGCTTGTTTAATGTTTTTAATTGCTTCTGGCTTATTATCTTCTATAGCTATGATGCCTTTTTCTGCATCTGCTGCTTTTACTAAAAGTTCAAGTCCTAGAATTAATTCATCAGCCTTGTTTTTCATAAGAAAATCATCACAAGTTATGTAAGGTTCACATTCTGCACCATTTATTATTACAGTATCAACTGGCTTTGTTGGTGAGTATTTTATATGAGCTGGGAAAGCTGCACCTCCCATACCTACAATTCCGTTATCTTTAATTGCTTGAACGATTTCCTCTTTTGTGTATCCACTAGGATCTCTCTTCTCAAAGTTTGCTTGTTGGTCAAAACCTTCTGTTGTAATCACAACTGCCTTAGCTTTTTTACCAGAAGCAGTTTGCATATCTATTACTTCTTTAACAACACCTGCTACAGAAGAATGGACATTGGCAGAAAAATTACCACTAGCTTCTCCGATAAGTTGTCCAACCGCAACCTCATCTTTTTTCTTTACTAAACATTTACTAGGTGCGCCGATATGTTGAGTCAAAGGGATAATAACTTCATTTGGAATTTCAGAAATTAATAATGACGAATTTTCTGATAATTCTTTGAACTCTTTAATCTTAACACCGTTATGAAATGTCATATTTTCTAGAGCCATACTTTCTCCTTCCATTGTATTTTTTCGTATAAATTAATTATAAGATATTTAGAGATATTATTCAATGATTATAAAATATCTTGTACAACTTTTTTTAAAAACTTTTTATAATTATTGACCGCCAAAGTCTTAAGGTCAGAAAGTTCCTTATCATTTGGTAATCCATCATTATAGAAGGTTTTCATTACTTCATAATTAGCATTGACTTTTGTAACATATTGTCTTGTTTCTTCTATTGGAATATTGTTCACATCTGGATCATTTTTATCTATAATTCCCTTATTTATCCATTCATCTACATTACCTATACCTCCATTATAAGCCGCTAGTGCCAGTTCTTTATTATTATAATATCTGTATAAGTAATCATAATAGGCTACACCAAGATTTAAATTATAGTCAACCTCTTTTAATTTTTCAGGAAAATACTCCTCGTCTACAAGCTCTGCACTGTGCCTAGCAGAATCATCTAATAGTTGCATAAGACCTTTAGCATTTTGATTAGAGTGTGCATTTATATCAAAATCACTCTCAACCTTTACTATAGATGCAACCAAAAGTGGATCAACATTATATTTTTCTCCATAAGTATTGATCTCGTCTTGATAAGATATGTGCTGCCTAGAAGTTTGATAGGCTATTATACCAAAGGAGATTACTATAGCTGTGACCACTATCATGAATAATATAAATATCAGCTTAAATAAACTTTTTATAAACTTCATAATTTATTCTCCACTTCTTTTAATTTTTTTATAAGTTGATTTTTCAAGAATTCTATGTCAGAAGAATTATCAAATATAAAATCTGAACCCTCTATCATCTGATTCCTTTTTGATTGGCTCTCAAGTTTTTTTATGGCGTAGTCATAAGAAATATTATCTCTATCCATAAGTCTTTTTATTTGAATATCTCTTTTTGCATCTACTAACCAAACCTCATCATGAAGAATTTCTTCTTCCATAGAAAAAAATAAAGGCACTTCTACAAAAACTATTGAATTCTTTAAATTCTCTATTTTCTTTTCAATTGTAGATATTATATTCTTATGTGTCAATCTATTTAATATCATCATTTTTTCTTTGTCAGAAAAAATAATCTGTGCTAACTTTTTCTTATCAAGTATTTCTCCATTAAAAGCCTCATCAAAAAGTCCTGATTCCTTTATAGCTTGATAGTTTTTGTTACCCTTCTCTAAAAGTAAGCTATTTACTTTATCAGAATCTATTACCAAATATCCCATCTTACTTAAAATATTTGCTAAAGTTGACTTACCGGAACCTATAGTCCCGGTAATTATTATCCTATTTTGATTCATACATGCTCTCTCCACTATTTACATCTACTAGCAAAGGGATACTTAAGCTTACTGCATCTTGCATAGATTCTTCAAGAACTTCCATAGCTCTTTTTGCATTTTCCTTTGATGACTCTAATATAATTTCATCATGGATTTGTAAGACTATCCTAGCATCGAGCTTTTCTTTGAGAAGATTTTCTCTGACATTAATCATAGCTATTTTGATTATATCTGCAGCAGAACCTTGAATTGGTGTATTAAGAGCAACTCTTTCTCCAAAAGATCTTACGTTAAAGTTTTTAGAATTTATTTCTGGTACATATCTTCTTCTATGGAACATTGTTTCAGTATATCCTAGATCTTTAGCAAGTTTTACTACATCCTTCATATATTTTTTAATATCAGGATAGGTATCAAGGTAATTATCTATATACTCCTTAGCAACCTTTCTTGGTATATCTAAATTTTGTGAAAGTCCATAGTCAGATATTCCATAAATTATTCCAAAGTTTACAGCCTTTGCTTCAGATCTTTGACGACTTGTTACTTCATCTATTGGTGTATCAAATACTTCAGATGCTGTCTTTCTATGGATATCATGTCCATGGATAAAGGCATCTTTCATCTTTTTATCCCCAGTTAAGTGTGCAAGAACTCTTAATTCAATTTGTGAGTAGTCTGCATCAATTAATATTTTTCCTTTGTCTGCTTTAAATGCTTTTCTAATTTTTCTTCCTTCTTCTGTTCGTATAGGAAGATTTTGTAGATTTGGTTCAATAGATGATAGTCTTCCAGTTGCGGTTACGTTTTGTTTGAATGTTGATCTTATTCTTCCATCATCATCTATCGCTTGTTCTAGTCCTTCTATATAGGTGGATTTTACTTTAAAAAGTTCTCTATAGGATTCTATTTTAGGTATAATATCATGCTTATCTCTTAATTTTTCTAAAACAGAGGCATCTGTGGAATATCCTGTCTTAGTTTTCTTTATTACAGGAAGTTTTAAATCATTAAATAAAATTACTCCTAACTGCTTAGGCGAATTAATATTAAACTCAGATCCAGCAAGTTCATAGATACTCTTAGTTAACTTATCAAGTTCTATATTTATTTCTTCTTTTAATTTCTCAAGTACTTCTTTATCAGTTACAAAACCTACTATCTCCATATCCGCTAGAACTCTAGAGAGTTTTATTTCTATATCTTCATAAAGTTCATTCATTTGATATTCTTTAAGTTTTTCTACTATGGAAGCTTGACCATCTTCTATAGAATTAACAAATTCTGCTATATACTTACCTAATTCTTCTTCTGATATCTCCTCATAGGATTTTTTCTTTTTTCCTTTTCCTAAGAGATCTTCTTCATTTCTAACTTCGTAGTTAAGAAAAGCCTGACTCATTGCCTTTTGGTCATAGGATGATCTTGATGGATCAATTAAGTATTGCATAAGCATTAAATCATCATAAGGAAAATCCATCTCTATTCCAATTTTATTAAGAAGAACAATATCTTCTTTTATATCAAAAGAAACTTTGGTAATATCTTTAGCAGAAAATATTTCTTTAAAAGCTTTTACAAATTTTGCATTAGGATCGCATATATAAGTCTTTGATTCTTCAGTTTTTATTCCTACCTTATATATTTGTGAATGTATATAATTATCCCCGTCATAAATAGATTTAAAGAAAAACTTCTTATCTTTTTTTATATCTTTAATAATTTTTGAGTAGTCTTCAGTGAACTCATAAGAAAAGTCATGATCTATTTCAATAGATTCCTCGTTTGAAAATCTGTCCAAGAATTTATTAAAATTATATTTTGAGAATTTTTCAGCCAAAGTTTCAAAATTAGGATCTTGATTTTTAAGTTCAGAAATATCGTAATCTACTGGAACATGTGTTACTATGGTCCCAATTTTTCTTGACATATAGGCAATAGCTTCACTTTCTATTAGCCTTTCTTTAGTTTTTTTACCAGTAATCTCATCAATGTTTTCATAAAGTCCTTCTATAGAACCGTATTTTTGAATATAATTAACAGCCTTTTTTGGACCTATTCCATCAACACCAGGTATATTATCAGATTTATCACCCATTAATCCCTTTACATCTATAAGTTGTTTTGGACTAAGGTCAAACTCTTCCTTAATTGAATCTATAGTATATTCAACCATATTAGAAATTCCTTTACGAGTTAAATATACCTTTACATTTTTGTCAATAAGCTGGAAGTAGTCTTTATCACCGGTTATGATTATAGTTTCAAGGCCTTCTTCACTTGCAAGTCTTGCATAAGTTCCTACTATATCGTCTGCTTCATATCCATCTATATCCATATGCTTAACATTTAAGGAATCAAGTATATCCTTTAAAATTCCAAATTGATAGTTAAGTTCTGAAGGGGCCTTATCTCTAGTCGCCTTATAATCCTTAAATTCCTCATGCCTAAACGTTTTAGAAGATCTATCAAAAGCTACTAAAACATAATCGGGATTATATTTTTCAAAAGCAGAAAAATACATGGTTAAAAAACCATAGACACCATTAGTCATCACTCCGTCAGCATTTGTAAGTTGTGGAAGGGCAAAAAAAGCCCTAAAAATTAAGCTAGATCCATCGATCAGCATTATTCTCTTAGTCATTATAAACTCCTTTATTCTAGTATATCTTATAATTAAAATGAGGTAAAGAATAAAAAAACAATATAAAACTTAAAGTTTATTCTGGAAAAATTTATTATTATCTGTTAATTTTTCTATAATGAAAATTAAAAATATAAACTCTTCTTAAACGTCTATCTTTAGATAAATATAATATTTAATTATATATTTTTAGACAAAAAAAGTAGGCTTATAGCCTACTTTATACTAAATGGTGCTGGTAGTGGGACTTGAACCCACACGCCCCGAAGGACAACAGATTTTGAGTCTGTCTCGTCTGCCAATTCCGACACACCAGCGTAATACTTATTAAGTATACCACTAGTTTAACTTTTATTCAATTTTTTTATTAAAATATTTTTCAAATTTCTTATTTTCATATACTCTTTTAGCAAGTAGACCAGAAAGAACTCCAAAAATCACTCCACCTATAACATCTGATGGATAGTGTACATATAGGTATAACCTAGAAAAACCCATTAAGATTGCTAATATTAAAATAAATATTTTAAAAGATTTTGAATTTCCAAATAACCAAATAACCGTTACAAAGGCAAAAGCTATAGCTGTATGTCCTGATGGAAAAGAATAGTCTATAGGGTTATTTATCAAGATAGATATATTGTCAACAAAATCAAAAGGCCTCACTCTTCCAACAACTGGCTTTATAATAAGATTTACCAAAATTACGTTAGCAAGTAAAGATAAGACCAAAATTTTTCCTAAAAGTCTATCTTTTTTAGAAAATAAAAAAACAATAGTTAGTAATATCCAAATAAATCCACCATCTCCCAATCTTGTAATTAAAGTCATTATCTTATCTAGGGTAGGACTTGTTAGGTTCTCTCTTATAAAATTTAATATACTTATGTCAAATTTTGTTATTATATTCATATTTTTATTTTTTATAATCTGTATCTGTTAATACTGTTTTATTAACCATATCCTGAGCCTGCTCCAACCTATATTTTTGATTTTCATCAACTTTGTTGGCAAATTTTCCATCACCTAAAAAATCCCTTACTAGATAGGTTTGAGTATTGCTACCATATTCATTGTAGGTAGTTCCAACCCAAAGTGGATATGCCTTTACTTTATCAATATTAGTCTTATCATCCTTTGTATCTTTTGATAGTATAATCTCATATGCTACAGACTGCTCTGTCCTTATGTCTCCTACAGATTCTAAGTTTTGTCTGGAAATCATATTACCCAAAGCATAAGCAATAAATCCTCTCCTACCATCTTCTGTATCATAATATTCTGCAGGTTGAACTACATGAGGATGGTTACCTATTACGATGTCTGCTCCCCAATCTATCATTTTTCTTCCCAAAGATATTTGATCTACAGATGGATATGACTGATACTCTATTCCCCAGTGAGGATAGACTACTACAAAGTCAGCATTACTATTTTTTGCAGTTTTTATATCTTTTTCTATTATTTCTTCATCTAAATAATTTACAATTTTATTTGGATCATAATTTATTACTGTGCTTTCTAAATTATTTACGCCATAGGTATATGACAAGAAGGCAATTTTTATATCATTAACTGTCTTATATATTATTCTATCCTCGTCTTCACTTTGTGTTCCCACATGATCAAGTCCTGCATCTTCTATAGCTTTTATAGTTGAAAATACTCCTTCTTCTCCAGTATCAATAGAGTGATTATTAGCAGTAGTTAGAATATCAAAACCTGCTTCTTTAATGTATTTAGGATAAGATACTGGAAGATTAAATTTTGGATATCCAGAAATAGGAAGTTCTGGATTGCTTGTTGCCTCATAATTTCCTATTGCAATATCTGAATCCTTTATAAAATCTTTTATATAAGAAAATTGATCGGAAAAATCATATTCTCCACCACCTTTGTTTTTTGCATATACAGATTGACCCATATGCCCCATTATATCCCCAAAGGCTTTAATTGTTACAGTTTTAATATCCTTACTAGATTTTTCTTTATCTTCTTTATTGGTATCTTTATCCTCAATATTTTTATCAGTTTCTTTTTTATTTGATTTTTGCTTTTCGGTATCTTCCTTGTTTTCTTCTAATTTTTCTTGTTCAACAATTTTTTTAGAAGTATCATCTTTTTCTTCATTATTAACGATATTATTTATCAAGGATCTAGTATCTACTACTTTTAACTCCTTAACATTTTTACTATCTTTTTTAGAGCACGCTGAAAAACCTATAAGTAATATTATAGAAAATATTAAATAAAATATTTTTTTAAATCTCTTTATCATTTCTCCTCCAAGCTTTTAACTAGTTTTATCTTATTTTATTACATTTTAGAAAATAAGTCATCTTTTACTAGCTTAGAAGGAGATTTGATACCTCATAGCTATAAAACATAGAATAATTGCAAGGGGAACATAAATAAATTTACCTGAATAGTACCACAAATTTCCATGTTTTCTTTTCGTCACTTTATTTATTTCATACATTAAATCTTCTTTCTTCATAACATAGAACCAAGATATAGCACCTATTATAGCAGAAAGTGGAAGTATATATATTGTTACAAAGTCCATCCAAGGCCCCCACTTAGTAATAGGTTCTATAAATATTCCTACAAGAAGAATTAAAATAAATAAGAAAAGCAAAATTTTCTTTTTAGAAAAATGTGGGTTACCCGCATGTATTGCATCTGAAACAGTATCAATCATTGACTGGATAGATGAAATTCCAGCAAAAACCATAGCAATATAAAGAATTATCGCAAATATTCTCCCCCCACTTATGTTTTGTAAAACACTTGGTAATACTACGAAAAGTAATTTTGGACCAGATGAAGGAGACACTCCAAAAGCAAAAGATGCTGGTATCATAACTAAACATGATAGTAAAGCTGCAAAAGTATCAAGCATTGCTGTTATTGATGAAGAACTTACAACATCTTCTTCATCAGATAAATATGATCCATAGACAAGCATTACAGTTCCTACTATAGATAAAGAGAAAAATGCTTGTCCCATAGCTGCTATCCAAACTTGAATATCTTTTAATTTACTAAAATCAGTTGTAAAAATAAATTTATAACCCTTACTAGCCCCTTTTAAAAATCCAATTCTTATAGCTAGAATTATAAAAAGTATAAAAAATAGAGGCATCATAAATTTATTAGTTTTTTCTATCCCATCTGTACCTTTTAACATCGTGATAAAAACTACTACCATAAAAATTATATGACTTATAACTACTGAAAATTCCGTACTTGAAATTTGATCAAACCATACTTCGGAGTTTACTGTCATTAATGATCCATTTATTGAATCTATCAATGCTTGAACTACATAAGTTATGACTACTCCATAACCAATAGCTAAAAGAGTTACACCTATAATTGGTATCCACCTTATAAGCTTTCCAATTTTTCCTAGTCCTCTCTTTGACCAAATTTCTTTATAGATTCCCATAGGCCCCATTTTATATTTTCTACCAACTGCATTTTCGGCTGCAAGGCCAATTCTACCAAAAATTAAAACAAAGATTAAATAGGGGATCATAAATGTAAATCCACCATTTTCCCCTAATTTATAAGGAAATGCCCAAACCTTAGCAAGTCCTACTGCCGATCCAACACAGGCCATAATAAAGCCCCATCTAGATGAAAATTTACCTCTTTTATTCATAAAGTCTCCTAAAATGTTATCTTAAATACTAATGCTACAAAACACAAAATAAGTGCTATAGGTACATATATGTATTTACCAATAAAGATCCATGTATTTCCATATTTTTTACTAGATCCAGTATTTATTTCTTTTAAAAGTTTGTCTTTTTTCAAAATCCAGAACCAAGAAACTGCTCCTATAGTTGCTCCTATCGGAATAATATATATTGATACAAAATCCATCCAAGGACCCCAAGAAGAAATATTTTCCATATTAACTCCAATTCCAAAAGTTAAAATACCAATTAAAATAAGTATAGTGCTCCTTTTAAACTTAGGAAACTTATGAATTATTGATTCGGCTATAACCTCAAACATATTTTGTAAAGAAGAAATGCCAGCAAAAACTACTGCTGCATATAAAATTATAGAAAAAATCCCACCATATTTTATATCTTGCAAAATTTTTGGTAATACTTCAAAAAGCATACCTGGTCCACCAACTTGATTCATATTATAAACAGTAATCGCAGGAACAATAACACTAGCCGCAACCATAGCAGAAATAGTATCAAATAATGCTGTAGATTTAGAAGAAGAAATAATATCTTCCTTCTTAGAAAGATATGATCCACAAACAATCATTCCTGACCCTGTTACTGAAAGAGAGAAGAAAGCTTGTCCCATAGCATTTAAGATTGTATTGAAATTAAGTTTTTCCGAATCAAACCTAAACATGTATTTATAACCTTCAATAGAATTCGGTAACAAGAAAATTCTTATTGCCAATATAATAAATAAAATAAAGAATGCAGGCATCATAATTTTATTAGTTTTTTCTATAGTGTTAGCCCCACCTATACATGTTAAAAGTGTAAAAATAATTATCAAAGCATGAAATATTACCACAGAGTAAGGTGTATTAGAGAACCCTTCAAACCAAACCTGAGTATCAATTGTCATTAGTTTTCCTGACAAAGAATCAAAAAGTGCCTTGAAAACATAAGAAACAATAACTGCATATCCTATAGCTATACATAAAGATCCTGCCAAAGGAATCATTCCTATCCATCTAGAAATAAAAGAATCATTATTTTCTTTTTTAGAATTTAAGGCATATTCATATGATCCCAAGGTTCCTGTTTGAGCAAGTCTTCCTATAGCAAATTCAGCAGAAAGGCCTACATATCCAAAAATACCTATAAAAATTAAATAAAATATTAAAAAATAAGCCCCTCCATCTTGCAACTTGTATGGAAAACCCCAAACATTTGCCATTCCTACGGCAGAACCGACCGCCGTAAGTATAAACCCTAATTTAGAACTAAATATTTTTGTTTTATCCATCGTATCCTCCAAATGCTTTAGTACGCCAAGGCGTTTAAGTGATAAAACAATTTTATCATATTCTAATTATTTTGCAAGTCAATTTATTATTTAAATATCTTTATTAAGTTCTATGTCTTTATTAAGATGGAAGAAAACAAAAGTAGATGTAGCAATTAATCTTCCATCATCATCTGTAATTTCTGTACTAACTGTAGAAAGATTTTTGCCTTCCTTTAAAATACTAGCTTTTCCATATAAATATTCGCCACCAAAACATGGTCTTAAAAAGTTTAAAGAACTTTGTGCAGTCGTCCCAACTCTTCCTGTTGATTTGGCCAACAAATTTCCTGAAACTGTATCTGCCAAAGTCATAATCAGTCCACCATGTACTGTTCCTATAGCATTTAAAGATTCTTCTTTCAATTTAACTCTAGCAAATCCTTCATTTCCTTTAACTTCTAAAATTTCAATCCCAACAAAATCGTCAAAGTCTTTCATATATACCTCCTAAATTGAATCTACAAAGATAATACCATTTTTCTCTTATATTAATAGTATTTTTTTATAGAAAAGTGGCTGTTGCTAATTTATAATTTTTTTGCAAAAGCTCTTTTTTAGTTAACTATGAAATTATATGTATTAGTTCATTTTTTATCTGTTCCGACCAGTAAATTCCTTTATCAGTCAATGTGTATATTTCATCCGATCTTTCTAAAAATTTTTCACTAAGTAGGTTTGATATAAATTTTGATAATTTACTCTTTTCATTCTCTTCAAATTTTTCAATGTCAATAAACATTTCGTCAACCATAGTTGTAACTTTTTTTATCTTGGTATATTCTTTGGAAGGTTTAAAAACACAGGAACCTTTTTCTAATTCTAAAAATTTAGTTAATTTTTCTATGGATGAAGGGTTTATGATGATATTATTTCCAATCTTTCCTCTTGCTCCAAGACCGATTGGTAAGATATCATTATCATTTTTAATATTTTTTTGAAACTTTCTTAAGTCTCTCTTACACCTAGTCATCTGGTAACTTTTTGAAAAGTCATAACATACATCACGTCCCATTGAAGTAATTATCGAAAATGATTTTCTTACATTATTATCTTTTTTTGGTGTTTTTTTCTCATCCTCCATTATAAATCCCGCTATATCCAAATTATTTATAATCTTCATATCTTTTATTAAGACTTCATTATCAAAGTTTTCATAGTTATAAGCAATTTTTAGATATATATTTTTGAAACCATTATCCAAAATTTCTTCTATACTTTTAATTATATTACTAGCATTTCCTTCTAATCCTAAGGCTTTACGAGTTTTATTGTCAAAAGTTTTAAGATTTATGATAAGCTTATTGAATCCAAATTTCATCATCTGTAAAACTTCAGAACTAGTTACATCAGAACCATCAAGTTCAAAAATGACTTCTGGCCTATTAAAGGAAAAACTACTCAGAATATAATCCATAATATCTTTATAATCGGATTTTTTTATAAAATTCGAATCTCCTTCAAAATATATAGAAGAAAATTCTGATCTTTGAATACAAGGACAAACTTCATATTTTTTTAAATTCTCTATCAGCAATTTTTTATAATTTCTAGAGTTTGTATACATAGATAGATTTTTAGGAATGCTAATAAGAAATGTTAAATTTCTTTTATCTACCTCATCTGAACAAGATTTAAGGCTCCTATTACACTTTTCTAACAATAAAATATTGTTTTGTTCAAAACTTTCTACATTTAAATATCTATTACTTCCTATAGACTTTATGTAAGCATTAGACACTCTCATATATTAATACACAAACTTTCTATACTTTTTCCTTTGGAATATAAGGTTGTGTATGAAGTTCTAACCTTTTCATATCTTGAAAATAGTTTTTCCTTGCAAGTTTGATTTTTATATACTTTCCAACATCCACAGCATAGATTGTTTTTACCCTTATTCTTTATAAAGCCTTCCACATCCTCATAAGGATAGCCTAAAAATATTCCTATCTCATGAGGAAAACATTCTTCAAGCATCCTCTCTTTTAGTTTATCCAAAGATTTCTTAACACTCTTTGTATCATAAGAGAGATCTATGAGAAATTCATTTGCAGGATTTTCATTTATTTGCTTGTATAATAGTTTTGGTCTGTATACATAAATAAGTGTAGAATGACTCTTTTCACAAAGAACCATTGATTTAATTCCTCTACCTATAAGTAATTTATTCCAAGATTTTATAAGTTCTTTTGCTTCTACATTATTTTTATTAAAATATGTAAAAAGATTAGCTGTTTTTATATTAGCTAAAGTTGGTGAACAATACTTTATTAATAAGTTTTCGTACATATTTTTACTCCTATATCTAAATTAATATATTATTTTATTTGTTGATATCAATTATCATTACTAATTAGATTATAATCTCATTTTTTTTCTATGTCAATATATTTTTTATATTTATTTAAATAAAAATAAAATTTTATATTAACAAGTACTGATCTTTATAGTTTGTCCTGATATTTTTTATATTTGATATAATAGTATATATATTATTATTAGTGGAGATTGAAATGGAAAAAACATTATTTATACTTAGTTCAAATGCAGGAAGTACAGAATTTAAATTTAATAAGGATGATATATATAAAGTTTATAAAAAACGCGGATTGGAAAAATCTATAGAAATTATAGAAACTAAGTATAAGTATCACTCCACAGACATCACCAAAGATTTTATAGAAAGAGAAAAGGGTGATAAATCAATAATAGTTTGTGGTGGAGATGGTTCACTAAATGAAGTTGCAAATGTATTATATCCAAGTGATACAGCACTAGGATTAATTCCAATGGGAACTGCAAATGACTTTTCCAAAAACTTTTCATACAAAAATTTTTCTCTAGAAAAAACCTTAAATAGAAAGATAAAACCCATAGATTTAATAGAAGTAAATGGAAAAATTTGTGTAAATGTAACAAGCATTGGATTTGACACAAAAATTTTAGCCAATGCTTATCGATTTTTAGATAAAAATCCATCACTAGGTAAAAAAGCATATATTAAGTCAGTTATATATTCTCTTAAAAACATAGAATACGAATCACTTGAAATAGAGATAAATAGTTATGATGGTAAAACAATAAAAATGAGTGGAGATTATCTACTTCTTGCCATATGTAATGGTGGATTTTATGGTTCAGGATTTAATCCATCAACAGATGCCGTAATAGATGATGGTATATTAAATACAGTTTTCGTTAATAAAATTCCTTTTTTAAAACTTATTCCACTTATAATAAAGTACAAAGCTGGAAAGCACGAAAATTCCAAATACTTTGAATCATATAAAGTAAAATCTTGCACAATAAAATCAAACAAAAACTTTATAGGAAACATAGATGGAGAAATTTTCGAAACAAATCAAATAGATTTTAAAGTCCTAGAAAAAGCTATAAACTGGATCTACTTTGAATAAAAAGTATAAAACTTATTTTTTAATATAGTTAATCTTAGTTTCTAATTCATTTTACTGAATCGATCATTAGCAAAAATTAGTTTTTTATTTAAATAATATTGTTAAAAATAAAAAAAGAAAAAACAGAATAGAAAAACTCTATTCTGTTACTTTTTTATTCACTAATTTCTAAAAAAATAGGTGTATGATCTTGTCTTTCGCCCGAATCTATCATTTCAGATCTAACTACTTTAGATTTTATTCTTTCAGATGTCAAAAAATAATCAATTCTCCAACCTGAGTTGTTGATCTTACTTGTTTTAACCCTTTGAGCCCACCAAGTATAGACACCTTCTACATTCCCATTTATATGCCTAAAAGTGTCTACAAATCCTTTGGACAAAAGATTAGTAAATCCTTCTCTCTCTTCGTCAGTAAATCCAGCAGATCTTCTATTAGAATCTGGATGTGCCAAATCTATTTCCTTATGAGCAACATTAAAGTCACCTGTTGCTATTATAGGCTTAACTTTATCAAGCTTTTCTAAATATTTAGCATAAAGAACATCCCACTCCTGTCTAAGAGGAAGTCTTTTTAATTGATTACCAGCGTTAGGTGTATAAACTTGTGTAAAATAAAAGTCCTCAAACTCTAAAGTAATTATCCTTCCTTCAGAATCCATAGTATCAGGAGCTCCTAATTTAGGGAAAGTTACATTAGGCGTAAGATCTTTCCTATAGAAAACCAAATTTCCTGCATATGATTTTCTGGCAGGTTCCTCAGAAGATACCCACTCATATTCGTATTCCGGAAAAAGATTTGAAATAATTTCCTTATGTTTTTTAGTAGGACCTTTGGCAGGTAATTTTGTCTCCTGGATAGCAATAATATCTGCATCATAGCCATCAATTGTATCAAGAACTAATCTTGACATAACTGCCCTGTTAGAATCACTGGTCAAGGCAGCATTTAAGGAATCTATATTCCATGAAATAAACTTCATCTACGTCTCCTTTGCTAGTTTTTTCAGTACTTAAATATTATACTACTTCTAATAAATTTATCTTGTATAGATAAAATAACAATTTATAATCTAGAATAATTTTTCAACTGACTTTTTTCTTTCTATCTAATTCTACTTTTAAGCAATATATAACTCATGTTAACACTTATATTTCAAATTTATTAATAATAAGAAATATCAAAATTTTTTTGTATTTTAAATTTATATATATATTTAAAACTACTTATAAGGAATAGGTAACTTAGAACTTACATCATTTATTCTATCCCTTATTCTCGCTTTCAATATATCTTTAGAATCTTCTATTAACATATTTAACAACTCATCTATGAGATCTCTATCTTTAGAATCAAGTTTTTTTGACTCTAATTTTATTTTTTTAAAGGCTACAATACCATCATTTATAAGCTGAGTTAAAGTTTCATATCCTGAATTTTCTATACAAGAAAAAACAGAATCTACTAGTCTTTTTCTATCGTTAGCAGGTATTTTTTCTAGCCATGTAGTAAGAGACTTCTCTATAAAAAGTGCTTCATTTGTAAGATTTTCTGCTCTTAAAAAGATATTTTCCTCTATTTGCCACGAATTTATTAAATGTTGGAGAAGAAAAATTCTGTTTGATTTTATGATATGAGGAATTACGTCATATTCCATAAGTAAACCAACGATTGATGATTGAGGTATGATTCTATATATCTTATCTTTTATATTGTTGTAAGAATCTTTTTCTAATAGTTTTTTACAAAACCCAGGTCCATCATTATTCCAAATAACTTTTATCTTATCTTGATATTCTTGTCTACAGAAAGCACCTGCAAATACTGCAAGATTTCCTCCTTTTGAGTGACCTCCTATATGTATATCTTTTTTATTTATATATTTTTCTATAATCTTATTAGTATACAAGACACTCAGTTTTTGACTTTCAGTGTTTTCCAAAAAAGAAAAGTAAAAGTCTTCTTTCCAACCCACAATGGTATCATCTGTTCCTCTAAAGGCTATATATATCATATGTGGTAATTCATAGCATATAGCAGAAAATTGGCTAGTAGTTTCTAAATCTATGACATTTTTATAAAATCCCATTTTTAAATATTTGTATCTCTGTGTTTTAGCTAAATAGTCAAGAAGAATTGGAGCTTTCGCTATATCTGTAGATCTTCTTCTAACTTCTTCTCTAGTATGAAAAGTAAAATAAATATCGCTTACTTGTTTTATAGTAAACATTTTTTGCTCTATCCCAACTATCTCATCAAAATAAGTGTAGGAAGTTTGTGCTAATATTGCATTGTCTATTT
>JBQDYR010000004.1:14113-31496 GCA_052105355.1 Anaerococcus sp. | reverse complement strand
TTATAATTAATGATGTAAGAAATATCTTTCAAACTATTGAGAAATATCCTAATATTAATTTTAAAATATATGAAAATAATAGTTTTGAAAACTTAAGTTTTATTTCTATAGACAAATATTTCTTTGCCGATATAAGCTTTAAAGAAGATTCTATGCTTACTATGACATATTCTTTTGATCCTATCATGGCTAACAAATTTTCTATGATGGCAATAAATCATTCATATGAGTCAAATAAGATAATTTCTATGTCTGAAAGTTCACTTTCTGTTACTTCAGATTTTTTAACTTCATTTTATACAAAAGGTAGTAGATATACTGTACTTTTAAATTATGGATTAGAATATATGATTCCTGAGTCCTTATTAAAGGAGTTAACTTTATCAAACAATCTAAATACTGGTACACAGATTTTTTTTCATAGGGTAAATGAAATACTAAAAGATTTTTTTGAAAAATCTAATGTTAATATTTTGATTCCTACTAACATTTTAAAAAAATGTTTTAAAGAAAATTTTTGTTACTTTTATACATACAAGTTTCAACTTAATGAAGACTTAAGTAATCAATATATTGACAATATTATCAAAATTTTAAAGGAAAATCCTAAATTTCATATTTATATAATTGATGAAGATGAAATATATGAAACTTTTCCTTATTCAAATATAAACATTTATTATAATGACAATTTCTCATATTTTAAAAAAATATCAAAATATGATCTTTCAGCTTCATCATCCTATACTGTTGAGAGTAAATTATTTAATGATATTATTTCCAAAGATCTTAAAAGGATAATAAGTAATACTTCTACAAAAGAATTAAAGTATTATGAGTTAAGAAAAATGTATAAAGAAATAAAAAAACTTAAGTAAACTATAAATTTAGTTTACTTAAGCTTTCTTTAACTTATATTAAAATATATTTTTGGAAATAATAGATTAAATGGTCCTTTCAAAATTCAATAACTTTCCTTATTAAATCAAGCTAAATCTTCGAAGTTTATAGAATATATACTTATCTTTATATTAATATATAAATTTCTATCCTAGCATAAGAATAATATTTAATTAGAAATTCTATTTAACCTTTTCTGTAACTTACACCAACTTCTCCTTGTGGATGATTCCAATCTTTAACAAGTTTTCCCTTTGATAAAACTCTACAAGTACCACATTCTAAACATCCTAACCAAGAAAACCCAAACTTACCGTCATTATATGTGTAGCATCCTGCAGGGCAAGCTTTAATTAATCTTTTTATTTCTTCTTCATCTTTTGATTCTAAATCTACATCTATATGTGAATTTTGTTCATCTGTATGAAAAATATTTAAACCCAATCTATCTTCTATAGTTAATTTTTTCATCTAAAACGCCTCCAATACTGTTGTCATTATTTCAACCAAATTTGATGCAGAAGTACGTTCTGCTATTGAACTCATTGAATACATTAATAAACCTGGGCCAGGTTGTCCATCAACTGTAAATGCATGTTCTGCTATATCATTTACCATATCAGGCATATCTTCAAATATTTCTCTTCTACTTAATAAAGTTGGGAAACCTTTATATGTTTCTAAATCTCTCATAATAAAACTATCATCTAAAAGATCTTTATAATATGATAGAGTTTTTTCACTAAAATCTCCTTTTTCTTTAGCTCTTATTATGGTCTCTGCTGCAAGTCTTCCTGACTCTATAGCAAAATCCATACCTCTTACTGTAAAGCCTAAATTAACGCATAAACCAGCTGCATCTCCTGTTACTAAAACTCCATCTGCATAAAGTTTAGGTAACATATGTATTCCTGCTTCAGGTACCAGGTGGGCAGAATATTCTACAGTACTTCCACCTTCTATATAAGGAGCTATTGTTGGGTGATTTTTAAATCTATCTAATAATTCATAGATCGGCATTTCTGCATGATCTATATCTTCTAATGTTGATACCACACCAATAGATACCGAATCCTTATTTACATACAAGAGTCCTCCTCCAAAACCTCCCATAGTTGGATCCCCTACAGATAACCAAGATAATCCCTCATCTTCCCTTAAACCAAATCTTTGGTTAAGAACTTCCTCATCTATATTTATTATCTCTTTAGCTCCAACTGCAACTTCTTCAGGTTTTAATTCTTCCTTTAATCCTAATTGTTGTGCCAATAAGGAGTTAACACCATCTGCTAAAATTACTGTATCAGCATATATTTCTTCACCAGTTGCTTCCACACCTATTACTTTTCCATTATCATCTTTTAATAAGTTCTCAACCAATATTCCAGGAATAACATTTGCACCTGCTTCTTCAGCCTTTTCAGCCAACCATTGGTCAAACTCAGCTCTTAAAATTGTATATGATGTTCTATCCTTATCTTCTCCTAATTTTTTAGAATTAAATTGAAAATCAAAAGATGATTCTTCACTCATTATTGAAATTTTTTCTTTAGTAACTTTTCTTTCCAAAGGTGCTTCATCTGCAAAGTTTGGAATCACTTTCTCTAAACTATGACCGTAAAGTCTTCCACCTGTCATATTTTTAGCACCACAATAGTCTCCACGTTCTATAAGCATAACTTCAAGACCAGCATTGGCCATAACTAATGATGCAGTTATTCCTGCAAGTCCACCACCAACTATAATGGCATCAAATTTATCTTCACACACTTGTGTCATCTCCTTTCCTAAAGAACACTTTTACTAATTATTAATTTTTTGACCTTCTATGAGTAGGCAAGAACCAAACATAAAACTTTTACTTTTAATATTTGAAAATCCTACTTTCTCATACAAGTCAATTAATTGGTCCTTTTTTAAAAACTCTTTTGTAGACTGGTATAACCATTTATAAGATTTAATCTCCTTAATCCCACCACCAAGTATCGGCATAATATATTTAAAATATATTTTATAAAAAGGTTTAACTATGAAAAAATCTGGCACAAAAGAATCTAAGCACAATATCAAACCATCATTTTTCAAAACTCTTTTAATTTCAGTTAAAACTTTTTGATAATTTTTGGTATTTCTTAATCCAAAAGAAATAGCTACAATATCAAAGGTAGAATCATCAAAAGACAGTTCACAAGCATCTTCTATATTAAAACTTGTATTATCTAATTTTCTAGCTTTACTTTTAGCAACTTTTATCATATTTGATGAAAAGTCAGCACCTGTAACATGTGTATTTTTACTTGATTTTGCTAGAGAAATTCCTATATCTCCTGTCCCACAACATAGGTCTAATACCTTAGAATCTTTAGGTAAATTTTTAATTATTTCATCTATCAAGTATTTTTTCCATTTTTTTTGAAAACCAAAACTAATCCTATCGTTAGATTTATCATATCTATCAGAGATATTTTGGAAAATTTCTAAAACAATAGCTCCTTTTGATTCTTTCATGTTAAAACCCCAAGCTTTTAATTAATAAAACCAATATGTAGCTACCATTAGCAATCCAATTGAATTTTACTATTGACTTCATCTGTAATATTCTATCTTTTTCTAAGAATTTTGAATTCAAGAGATATCTTATTAAATTTCTATTTAAAAATAATGTTAATAATACTATTAGAAATCCAATCAATGACAAAAACCTTATCGAAAAAACAATAAGAAAAACAATCCATAATATAATGAAAATACTATAAATTTGTCTTATTTTTTTTATACCAAGTACCACTGCCAGAGTATTTCTAGAAGATTTTTCATCTTTTTTAATATCACATGCATTATTGGTCATCATTATAAGCCCTATTCCTATCATAATATTTATAGAATAGAGCAAGGCTTCAAAATGAATTTTCCCATCAGCTACTGATAGAATTGCTAGTGGAATAAGTCCTCCCATAACAAAGCCAGATACAATTTCTCCTAAAGGTAAGTATGATAATTTTAGTGGTCCTAAACTATAAGTAACAACTATGATGGCACCAAAAATACCTATAATTATTGGAGTCCATTTGTAGTCTTTTAAACTAAACAGTCCCAATACTATTGCTAATAAAAGATACAAAACAGCAATTTTCAAAGCACTTTTAGGATTAATATTATTAAATAGAATTGCTGAATCATTTTCTTCTAAATTATCATCTTTACTGTCAACTCCATTTACAAAATCAGAATAATCATTAAAAGCATTAACTGACGATTGCATCAAAATACAGGTTAATGTTAAGAATATTTTCTGTGAGATATCTAAGTAGAGACCCATTATATCTGCTAATAAAATAGCAAAAACCACAGGAATTATAGATGAAACCCACGAACGGGGTGCTGCCAATTGTATAAAATCTTTTATTGATACTTTATTATATTTACTCATTGTTCTATTTTTAATTTGTTCATTATAGATTCACTAATATATCTAGTCATATTATTACCATTTAATTTATTCAAAATTTCTAGATTTTTATTAGATAATCTTTCTATCTCTTTTTTAGTTAAATCAATTGCTCCACTTTTTTGAACCAATTTTACAAGTTTTATAAAATCAATTTTTTCAAGATTATGAGCTTTATTTCTTTCTAAAATCATCTGTAGATCTCTATTATTTTTTTCTAAATAAATCAAGCAAATGATTGGATAGGTATATATTCCATCTATAAAATCTTTATTACATTCTTTTCCTATTTTTTTTACATTTGATGTATAATCCAAAAGATCATCCATAATTTGAAATAAAATTCCAAAGTTTATACCAAACTCTGAAATATCTTTTAGTTGATTATCACTAAAGTCAGAAAAGTTTGCTCCTAGTAAACAAGAAGTTTTAAATAAAGATGCTGTTTTACCCTTTATATTTTCTATATAATCACTAATTTTTATATTACTATTATATTTACACCTACTTTGACCTATTTCGCCAATACACATTTCTTCTATGCATTTGGCTAAGTTCATAGCAGGTAAACGCATAGAGTTTTTAGCTAAATAAAAATATATTTTAGATATTATATAATCACCTGCATAAACAGCAGCATCTTTACCAAATTTAGCTTGTACAGATATTTTATTTCTTCTATAATAAGCATCATCTATAATATCATCATGGATCAAAGATGAAAGATGTATTAGTTCTACTAAAGCAGCCATTTCGCAAACTTCATCTTCATAATCTTCTAAATTATCAGAAAATGATGCAAAAAGAATCATAAGTCTTGACCTAACCATTTTGCCTACAGAACTAATAGCATAATCCAAAACATCGCCTACATCTGTATTTTTGAATTGATTATCTAAAATTAGGCTAATATTATTTTTGATTTTATCAAGAAGTTGATTTAGCTTTATTTTATTTTTTGAATCCTCATCTTCTCTAATATTAATTATTAATGTATTTGATTTTTTGATTGTACTATTTTGTTCTGTCATTTTTAAATAAGACCTCTTTTTTCTGCAATTATTTCTGCTGTATGCTTTACTTTCATATCAACACCACGAGCATCAAATCCACCTTTAATTTGCATCATGCAACCCGGACAATCAATAGCTAGTACATCAGCTTTTGTTTGCTTAGAATTATTTACTTTATTTTCTAAAATTTTAGATGAAATTTCAGGTTGTAGTACAGAGTATGAACCTCCAAATCCACAGCATTGATCACTATCAGCCATTTCTACAAGTTCTATACCATTTGTGTGGGTTAATAATTCTCTCGGCTCTTGATATACTCCTAGAGTTCTCTTTAGATGGCAAGAATCATGATATGTTACTTTTATTTCTTTATCGTCGCCTTCATCACTTAAACCACCTAAATCGTAAAATAATTTAGAGAAGTCATATGATTTACTAGCTATTTCTTCTGCTCTTTTTTTCATTTCTTCTCCATCTTCAAAGAATGTTGGATATATTCTTAATTGATGTGTACAAGAAGGACAAGCAGTAACTATATAATCATAATTTTCAGCATTCATAGCTTTAATGTTAAGTTCAGCCTCTTTTTTAGCATTTTCCAAATCACCCATGTTAGATGCTGGACATCCACAACAAGCTTGTTCCATTGGAAACTCTACTTTATAACCAATAGAATTTAAATCTGCAATTACAGCTTTTGCTGTATCAACATATACAAAATCTAATAAACATCCTGCAAATAAAGCAACTGTTCCTTTAGGATTTTCTACATTTTGTTCTATTGTTGGGAAAATATCTCTAAATGGTACTTTAGCTACTGTTGGTAAGCTCTTGCCTTCTGTAACTCCTGATAAGAACATAGGTAGGTGTCTAATCATTGGTTGGCCTTTAGAAAATGGCTCTTGAGCAACTGAAGCTATACGTAGTAGTGAGTGGAATAATTTTCTATCTGAAACTGCATCAAGTGCAAACTTCTTTATAGCGTTAGGATTATTTACTGCATCTTCTTCACGAAGTTTCATTATCATTCCTGAAATATCTAATCCACCACCACAAACCTCATTACATCTTCCACATTGTAAGCATATACCTTGAATTACTTTTGCTCTTTCTTCTGAAACTAAGAAGTTAGTTAATAGTGTACCTATTCCACCTGTATAAACATTAGAACCAAATACGTGTCCTCCAACAAGTGCAAATGCTGGACACACATCCAAACAAGCTCCACAACGTATACAATTAAACATTTCAGCAAATGTTTCATCCTCTAATATTTTTCGTCTTCCTGGATCATCTAGAATTACACAATAAAAATCTTTCTTTTCTTTGGTATCGTTTTCTTTGTCCGTTACAACTTCACATGCCCCAGTATACATTGATAGATAAGATGTCATTTTTTGTGCAGTACCGTTTCTTGGTAGAGCTTTAAAAATCCATCTTGCATCTGAGATAGAATTTACAAATTTTTCTATTCCAAATATATACATATGGGATTTTGGTAATGTACCTACCATACGACCATTTCCTTCATTAGTCATAGTAAATACAGTTCCTGTTTCTGCAACAGCAACGTTAGCCCCAGAAATACCCATATCTGCCTTGATAAATTTATCTCTCATTACTTTTCTAGAAGTCTTTACTTCTTCTGCAATTATAGGTTGATTTTCTACTTCTGTATAATCAGTGAATAAGTCTGCTACCTGTTCTTTATTCAAATGCAAAGCAGGCATTACCATATGTACTGGTGAATCTTTTTTTAATGATATAATAAACTCACCTAAGTCTGTTTCTTGAACATCAACACCGTCATCAGATAATATATGATTAAATCCAATTTCCTCAGAAGCCATTGATTTAGATTTAACAATAGACTTAACATCTTTTTCTTTTACTACGTTTCTTATCCATTCCATAGCCTCTTCTTGACTTTTAGCTACAAAAACATGTCCCCCTCTTTTTTCACAGTTTTCAGTGAATTTTTTAATCATTTCATCAACATGTTCTGCTGCATAGGCTTTAACTTCTTTAATTTTTTCTTGAGTTTCTTTAAAATCTACCCCACTATAAGAATTAAGTCTTCTTTGAGGATATGTTTTACAGAAAGTTCCAAGAGTTCTACCTAAAGTCGAATTATCAATAGCATTATTTATCTCTCGTTTTAACATTTCAGTATTTGCCATCTCATCCTCCTATAAATCTTCTAAAACTATAATAGTAACTTTTAAAGGTCCATGAACTCCTACAGTACTAACACATTCAATATCTGCAGTTCTACTTGGTCCTGTAATCATACCAACATAATTTGGTATTGGATCAAGTTCTGATAAGTAATCAAACATCTGATCATATGTATCAATGATATTTGATCCTTTAATAACTCCAATATAATATTCTGGCATTGTTGCAATGATTCTAGCATCTACATCATCAGATTCTTGGGTCACACTACCAAGTTCTGCTATGCCATGAGCTACCTCGCTGATTCCTCCAATAGCAGTTTCTGCATGAAGTCTTATATGATCAGTAAATACTTCTATACCTTTTTCTTTTAAATGATCTGCAACTTTTAATTCTTTCATCAGATCTGTTTCTAATAAGCAGGTGTCCTTTACATTTAAACCATCATATAATTGAACAATAGTTTGAGCTAAATCAGACTTTTGAATTTTTATGCAAGAACCATTAACTGCTTCTAATGCATTTTTAAACTTGTCATATAACTTCTCAGATATAACTTCCATTACTATCCCCTTTCTTTATATAAATCAAACCACTAACTTAAAAGATAAAATATAAATATTAATCTTAGTGTTAATGATCTATTTTAATTTATAGTAAAACATAATTAAAACTTTGTCAATGAAATCGAATGCATTTATTTATTTTTTCTAATAAATAAAAAAGATATAACATACATTTTTTATATATTTTAAAAGCTTGATTTTATTAAAATACTAATGTTTTACCCTATTTCTTATTTATCAATGTATATACAAATTGTTTATATTTTTTTATTATGATATACTTTTAACAAGTATAGAAACGTTTTTATTTAAGAGGAGAAAATGAAAAATAAAAAAATAATAATTTTTACAGGAAAAGGTGGAGTTGGTAAATCTTCAATTTCATCGGCTACTGCAATAAAATCTTCAAAACAATTAAAAAAAACTATATTAATCAGTACAGATAATGCGCATAGCTTATCTGATTTATTTAACACAGAGCAATCAGATGACATTATACATATAAACAAAAACCTTGATTTATTGGAAATAAATTCCGAAATTCTATTAAGAGAAAATTTTCCAAGCTTTAAAGAAAGTATTTCGAAACTTTATCCTTCTTCAGGACTTAATAATAAAAACATAGGAAATAAATTTTCTATTCCTGGTTTAGAAAACTTAGTAAATTTGATAAAAATTAAGGATATATACGAAAGTAACCAATATGAGAATATAATAGTGGATTGTCCACCAACAGGTTCAACAATTTCCTTATTAAAATTACCAGAAATGTTATCATGGTACCTAGAAAAATTCTTTCCTATTGGTAAAAAAATTGTTAGAGTTCTAAACCCTGTTTCACAGTTTAAATATAATGTTAGTCTTCCAAGTAAAGAAGGAATAAATGATGTAGAAACATTTTATTATAAATTATTGGACCTTCAAAACTTACTAAAAAATAAAGAAGTAACCTGTATTAGGCTAGTAACTTTGCCTGAAAAAATGGTTGTTGAAGAAACAAAAAGAAATTATATGTATTTAAACTTATATGATTATAATGTAGATAGAATCTTTATAAATAGAATTTATGAAGGATTTGAAAATAATTCCTTTATTCAAAAAACTAGGTTAATTCAAGAAAAATACATTAAGATTTTGGAAGATGTTTTCTCAGATAAAAAAATTCATAAGATAAAGCGGTATCCAAAAGAAATACATGGAATAGATTCTATAGTTAAACTTTTAGAAGACTCTCTAGATATTGAAGATTTATTAGATATAAGTAATAATAATCAACCACAAAGTTTTATTAAATATGATAACGGATATATTTTAGAGATATCTTCTTTAGGATTAGAGGATACCAATTATAAGATAAATAAAATTGATAGTGATATTTCAATAAGTTTGAATAATTTTAAAAGATTAATACCACTACCTAATATCCTATCAAATAGTTTTATAGAAAAAACAGATATTTCTGATAAAAAAATAAAAATCTATTTAAATAATGGGGAGAGCAAATAATGAGAATTATACTATATACAGGAAAGGGAGGTGTTGGGAAAACTAGCATCTCTTCTGCTAGTGGCCTAAAAATCTCCGAAGAAAAGAAAACTATTATCCTAAGTACAGATATGGCACATTCTTTAACTGATAGTTTTGGTATTAAAAGCGAAAATGAAGAAGTCATGATTAATGATAATTTAAAACTTATAGAATTAAATCCTGTATCTGCTTCTAAAAAAGCTTGGGGAAATTTACACGAATACTTAAAAGAGCTTATCATGAAAAATTCTAACTCTAGTATAGAATTTGATGAAATGTTATTGTTTCCAGGTTTTGATGATTTATTTTCTCTTTTAAAGATATTAGAAATATATAAAGAAAACAAATGCGAAGTATTAATTGTAGATTGTGCACCAACTGGTGAAACATTATCCCTACTAAGCTTTGGAGAAAAAATTAATGTATTTGCAAACAGTATTGTTCCTTTACTCCAAAATTTTACCAAGGGCTTTGGAAATCTTATTTCTAAAAAAACTTCTGTCCCAAAACCTAAAGATATAGTATTTGAAGAATTCAAAATTCTTTCTGAAAAATTGTCAGTCCTAGACAAAATTCTACACAATAAAGATATTACAAGTATAAGAATAGTAACAAATTTAGAAGATATTGTTCTAAGTGAAGCCAAAAGAAATTATTCCTATCTTAAGTTATATGACTACGGAATTGATTCCATTTATATTAACAAATTATATCCTAAAGAATTCTTAACTAATGACTTTATAGATTTGTATGAAAAACAAGAAAAATCTTTAACTGATGTATATGATTATTTTAAGGATATAGAAATTTTTACCTCCTATTTAAAAAATTATGAATTAAACAGTCAGGAAAATTTAAAAAAATTAGCTAATGAAATATACAAAGAAAAAAAAGCTTATCAAATCTTTTCTAAAAAAGATAATTATTTTATAAAAGAAGAACACGGAACAAGAATTTTAAACATTGAACTTCCAATAATAGATAAGGCAAAAGTTAACTTAGAGAGAGAAAATGATGATTTAATAATAAATTATATGAATCAATCGAGACGATTCAGTTTAGATGCAAAATTAAAAAATAGAGAAATAAGTAAATACAAATATGAAGAACCTTATCTAAAAATATATATGGATTACTAAAAAAACTCAAATAAACTATTTATAGTTTATTTGAGTTTTCATATTCTATCCTATATAAGATAGGTATGCCTTTAAAACCTGTTTATAACCGTCTTTTTTTAAGGCATCTTCTACAAATTCTTTTAGTTCTGAAGTTGGATAAACATTTCTTTCTATAGCCTTCATTCTTTTTAAAATGGATCCAGAAATAATATTTATATCTGATGTATTTAATTGCATATCTGCATCTCTGGCTGCATTTTTAATAGATTGTAAAATTTTTCCAGCTTGGTACTCTTCCAAATGGCCTGACTTTTTTATTACATATTCTTTTTCATCAGGAACTACTGCATCCAAAACTTTTAGTTTTATTCCTTCAAGTTCTTTAGATATCTCACTTGGGGTAAGATTTTTCTCCTTATAATAATCAATAATTGTTTTTTCTAAATCTTGCATAATAAACTCCTACTTTACGTTAATTTTTATTTTTTTGTCTGCTATTATACATTTACCACAAATTCTTGCTTTTCTATCAAATTTCTTTAAAATTTCTAAAGCTTTTGAAGATTCATCTTCTGAAACTACTACAACCATTCCGATTCCCATATTAAATGTTGAGTACATTTCTTTCTCTTCTATATTTCCCCATGATTGTATATCATTGAAAATTTTATCGATCATACCTCTTTCTAGGTTAAATTCTATGCCAATATCTTTTGGAAGCATTCTTGGGATATTTTCGTAAAGTCCTCCCCCTGTTATATGGGATATTCCTTTTATATCTACTTGTTCTAATAAAGCTTTTATTTCTTTGGCATAGATTTTAGTAGGAACTAGAAGTCTTTCTCCTATGGTTTGGGTTTGGTCAAACTTATCAGTTAGTTTAATACCAGCTCTATCTAAAGCTAGTCTTACAAGAGAAAACCCATTGGAATGAACTCCAGATGAAGGAATAGCTATGGCTATGTCACCTTCTTTAATATCTTCTCCTGTAATTATTTTTTCCTTATCTACAAGACCTACTGCAAAACCAGCAAGATCATAGTCTTCTTCCTTGTAGATACCAGGCATTTCTGCCGTTTCTCCTCCGATAAGAGCTGCCTCAGATTGCTTACATCCATCTGCAACTCCCTTAACTAATTCTGCCATTTTTTCAGGAACTAGTTTACCTGTTGCTATATAGTCTAGGAAAAATAGGGGTCTTGCACCTTGACATAAAATATCATTTACACACATGGCAACTAAGTCTATACCGACTGTGTCATGTTTGTTAAGATCCATGGCAAGTTTTATTTTTGTGCCCACTCCATCAGTTCCACTTACCAAAACCGGCTCTTTTATACCTTCAAGATTTGGAGCAAAAAGGCCTGCAAATCCTCCTATATCACCCAAAACCTCACTCCCATGTGTTTTTTTAACAATTTCTTTTATGATCTGAACTTCTTTGTATCCACTATCCTTATCTACTCCAGCATCTTTGTATGTTAAACCCATTATATTTCCTCTAAATTTCTATCTTGGTCAACTACTCCATCTCTCATTTTTACCTTGTAGTCTTTTAGTTTTTTAGCTAAGGTATCATCACTTAAAGCCAAAATTTGAGTAGCAAGCACTGCTGCATTTTCTCCACCATTTATAGCTACTGTTGCTACTGGAACTCCCTTTGGCATTTGTACTATAGAAAGAAGAGCATCAAGACCTGCTGTATTTGATCCACCTGCTGGTACTCCTATAACTGGTTTAACTGTCATACCTGCAGTAACTCCACCAAGGTGGGCAGCCATCCCCGCTATTGTGATATAAACCTTACAGTCATCTTTATCTACAGTTTCTTTTAAAACATCAAGAGCCCTATGGGCTGAAATTACAGATACTTCATATGAAATACCGAATTCCTTTAGCGTTCTTGTAACTTTTTTTGCAATTTCTATGTCAGAAGCTGATCCCATTATTACTCTTACATCCATGCTTATCTATCCCTTTCTTATTTCTTTGTATAGTTTGGTGATTCTCTTGTAATTTGAATATCGTGTGGATGTCCTTCTATAAGTGAAGCAGGACTAATCTTTCGGAATTGTGATTTTTCATGAAGAGCTTTTAAATTTTCTGCACCAACATATCCCATACCAGAGCGAAGTCCACCTAAAAGTTGATAGATAACATCACCAACTGATCCTTTAAAGGCAACTCTACCTTCTACTCCTTCTGGTACGTATTTTCTAGTTTCATTTTGAAAATATCTATCAGCAGAACCTGACTTCATAGCTGCAAGAGAACCCATTCCCCTGTATTCTTTGTATTGTTTTCCTTCAAACATTATAGTTTCACCTGGTGATTCTTCTGTACCAGCAAATAAGGAACCTGCCATGATTACTGAAGCTCCACAAGCAAGAGCCTTTGTAATATCTCCTGAGTATTTGATACCACCGTCTGCAATTACTGGTATTCCAGTTCCTTCTGCCGCTTTCACACAATCCATAATTGCTGTAATTTGTGGTACACCTATACCAGTAACAACCCTTGTTGTACAAATAGAACCAGGACCTATACCTACCTTAACAGCATCTGCTCCAGCTTCTATAAGGTCTTTTGTAGCCTCAGCTGTTGCCACGTTTCCAACAACTACTTGTAGGTCTGGATATTTTTCTTTTACTTGTTTTAAAGCCTTAAACACGTTTTGAGAATGGCCGTGAGCTGTATCAATAGTTAATACGTCAACTTTTGCCTCATAAAGAGCATCAACTCTATCCATCATATCTGATGTAATACCTACAGCTGCTCCACAAAGAAGTCTATCTTGGTTATCTCTTGCTGAGTTTGGATATTGTCTAGTCTTTTCTATATCTTTAATGGTTATAAGTCCTTTAAGTTTGTAGTCATCATCTACTATTGGAAGTTTTTCTACCTTACCTGATTCCATTTTAGTCACAGCTTCATCCATTGGAATCCCTTCATAACCTACTATTAGTCTATCTTTAGTCATTATCGTATCTATGACTGTATTAGGATCATCTTGGAATCTAGTATCCCTATTTGTTAGGATTCCCTTTAAGGTCATGTCTTCATCAACTATTGGAACTCCTGAAATTCTATAGGTAGACATTATTTTTTCTGCATCTGCTAGGATGTTATTTGGATTTAAGTAAAATGGATCTGTAATTACCCCATGTTCACTACGTTTAACCTTATCTACTTCTCTAGCTTGTGCTTCTATGGACATATTTTTATGGATAATACCTATTCCACCTTGTCTTGCCATAGCGATAGCCATTTTAGATTCTGTAACTGTATCCATGGAAGCTGACATCATTGGAATATTTAATTTTATCTTTTTGGTTAAGTTTGTTTGAATATTAACTTTATCTGGTGTTACCTCAGATGGTCCTGGAACCAAAAGAATATCATCAAATGTTAATCCTTCTCCTAAAAATTTCATTGTTTCTCCTCCTTAATCTTCTTTGAAAAATTCTACAGCATTTTTAAATATTTCTTGAACTTCTATATCATAAATGTTTTTGTATAAATTTTCATCTATTCTTTCTATATGACCCATTCTTCCAAGGATTTTTCCATCTTCAGAAATTATCCCTTCTATATTATAATCAGATCCGTTTGGTGATAGCTTATATAGAGAGAAAACTTGGTCTTTATTTAAAAGTTCTTGAAGTTTTTCTTCATTTACTATAAATCTACCTTCTCCATGGGAGATTGGCATTTTGTATATTTTACCTATATCTAGGTCTTTTGTCCATGGGGAATTATTAGTTAAACAAATAGTATCTACAAAGGTAGAAATATGTCTTCTGTTGGTATTAAATGTTAAACTTGGGTCATCGTTTTTTGGTTCTGTTACCTTACCATATGGTAAAAGTCCAGTCTTCATTAAAGCTTGGAAGCCGTTACAGATACCAAGAATTAGACCATCATTTTCTTCTAACAGGTAGTAAATTGCTTCTTTTATTTTTTCATTTCTTATAATATTTGCCAAAAATTTTGCTGATCCATCTGGTTGATCTCCAAGAGAGAATCCTCCTGGAATGGCAAAAATTTGTGATTTTTTGATTTTTTCTGCCAAAATATCTATAGATTCTTTTATATCTTTAGTAGATTGGTTTTTAAATAAGAATATATCTGTCTTAGCTCCATTTTTTTCAAAAGCTCTTTGGGTATCCCACTCGCAGTTTGTTCCTGGAGCTACAAGAATAGTAACCTTTGGAGTATTTGTTGGTTTTTGGGACTTAAGTCTTCTATTTGGATTATGTTTTGGGCTTAATTTTTTATATTCTATTTCTTCTTTTGGTACAAAGACCTTATCTAATGTATTTAGGTATCCATCTCTTAGTTTATCTTGGTCTAGTTTTATAGAATTTACGATAATTTCATCTGAGAATTTACCAATATTTTCTATAAAATCCCTATCTTCCACATACTCTACTATAAAAGATCCATACATTGGGTTGTAGAGGTTATCGTAATTTATTTCAAAACCAGTATTGCCCAAGGCTTGTTCATAAATAGAAGCAAGTAGTCCTTTCCTTCCTACAGGTATAGCTGATATTATATTGCCTTCTCTCATATCTTTTATGATAGAACCATAGGTATTTTTTAAAAGATTAAGATCTAGGGTCATATCCTCCTTGTAAGGAGTTTGTACTAATCCAATTTTTCCTTGGCCCTTTAAGTCGTTTGTCTTAATGTTTTCTACATCTTCTGTTGTTATGGCAAAAGATATGAGTGTTGGTGGAACAGATATATCTTCAAAGGTTCCACTCATAGAATCTTTTCCTCCTATAGGTGGCATCTTAAAGAAATTAGTTACTTCAAAAGCACCAAGAAGTGATTTTAATGGTTTAGACCAAGACTCTTTGCTTTCCATTTTTTCATAAAATTCTTGGAAGGAAAGTCTGATTTGATTTAGGTCTGATCCCATAGATACAAGTTTTGATATGGATTCTATAACTGCATAGTATCCACCCAAGTATTGGGACTCTTCTGAAAGAAACGGATTAAATCCATAGGACATGATAGATGCAGTCTTTGAATTTTTTCCCATAACTGGAATTTTTGCAACCATGGCTTGAGCAGGGTTAACTAGTTCTTTTCCTCCAAGTGGATTTATAAGTGTATTTACTCCAATAGTTGAGTCAAATTTTTCTATTAGGTTTCTTTGACTTGTGATATTTAAATCTTTTAGCTTTTCATAAAGCTTTTCTGGATTATCATCTTTTTCTGTAAGTGTCTTTGGTAAATCTTCTGATACTACAGAAACTCTTGCATACCTTTCGGCTCCGTTGGTATTTATAAATTCATAGGAAATATCTGCTATAATTTTATCTTCGTAGAAAATTCTTAGCCTGTTAGTATCAGTAATTTCTGCTACCTCTGTAGCTTCTAGGTTTTCTTCCCTACAGTATTTCATAAATTCTTTTACATGATCTTTTGCTATAACTACTGCCATTCTTTCTTGTGATTCAGAGATAGCTATTTCAAATGGTCTTAGGCCTTGGTATTTTAATGGAACTTTTTCAAGATGGATATCTATTCCATCATGAAGTTCACCAATAGCAACAGATACTCCACCTGCACCAAAGTCGTTGCATTTTTTAATAAGTCTTGCTACTTCATTTCTTCTGAACAATCTTTGGATTTTTCTTTCTTCTGGTGCATTACCTTTTTGTACTTGGGCAGATTCTGTTTTTATAGATTGAATATTGTGGCTTTTGGATGATCCTGTAGCTCCACCTATACCATCTCTACCAGTTCTTCCTCCAAGAAGAATTACTACATCACCTTTTTCTGGATCTATTCTTTTTACATTTTCTACTGGAGCTGCCGCTACTACTGCCCCACATTCCATTCTTTTTGCCACAAAGCCTGGATGAAAGACTTCTTCTACAATTCCAGCTGGAAGTCCAATTTGGTTGCCATAAGATGAGTATCCATTTGAAGCTTCCCTGGTGATTTTTACTTGTGGGAGTTTTCCTTTTCTAGTTTCAAGGGCGTTTTCTAAAATATTTCCAGCACCTGTCACTCTCATAGATTGGTAAACATAGGCTCTTCCTGATAGTGGATCTCTGATTGCCCCACCAAGACATGTAGATGCCCCACCAAATGGCTCTATTTCTGTTGGATGGTTATGGGTTTCATTTTTAAACATCAAAAGATAATCTTCTAGTTTTTCATCTCCATCTTCTTCTGTTCTTACTTTTACATATATTGAACAAGCATTTATTTCTGAAGAAACTTCCAAATCTTCAAAGATATTTTTGCTTCTCATATGTTTGGCAAGAATTGTTCCAAAGCTCATTAAAGAAATTGGCTTATTAATATCAAGTTCTTCTCTCATAGCAAGATACTTATCAAAACTTTCTTTAATAGCTTTATCAAGTAAAGTCTCTGGATTCATCTTTATATCAAGAGCAGTGTTGAAAGTTGTATGTCTACAATGATCAGACCAGTAGGTATCAAGGATTTTTATTTCTGTTTGGTTTGGATTACGTCCTTCAAATTTGAAATAGTCTCTTACCATTTCTAAGTCATCATAGGTCATGGCAAGTCCATGACTTTCTATAAAATCTTCTAGTTCTTCTTTACCGTATTGAATAAAACCTTCATAGACTGTATTAGATAGGT
>JBQDYR010000004.1:13587-14103 GCA_052105355.1 Anaerococcus sp. | reverse complement strand
TTAATTCTTTCAGTCTTTAGAGTAGTCGGTATACCTAAAATATTTACCATTTGTGAATCAACAGGATTTACTAGGAATTTTTTTATTTTTTCCAAGTCCTCTCCACTTGCCCCTTCGATTTCATAAACTGTAGAAGTCTTGCAATCAAACTTATCATCAATTAGAAGACTTGCGGTATCAAGAACTCCTTGTTTTCTTTGGTCAAATTGGCCTGGTAGGTATTCTACTCCTATAGGACTTTTCATATTTGCTTGGAGTTCTAAGGCTTTTTTTCCAAAATAAACATCATCTACAGACTTTTCTGATAAGACTGTATAGAGGATTTTTTCTACATTTTCTTCTGTAGTTTCAAGGTCATACCTTTTATAAATCCTAAACTTACCAAGTTTTATAGAAAGTTGATCTTCTATTTGTTTTTTTATTTCCTTTGACTCAAAGTCATAGGCATCTTTTTTTCTTACATAAACTCTTTTTACAGCTGGTCCTATATCTTTTCTGTAGTATTTTCCATCAAAG
>JBQDYR010000004.1:0-13577 GCA_052105355.1 Anaerococcus sp. | reverse complement strand
ATAACCTCATCAAAATTGTCTGCAGAGTAAACAAGGTTTAATACCCTACCACCGTCTGTAAGAATTTTCCCATCTTCTTCTTTGGTTCCTGAGTGATATACTTTTGATACTGGATTATTAAAGGTAATTTCTTTATCTTTCTCATAAGATCCAGGATAACCTTCTGATCCAAGCACTAGGCAAAGAGCTTTTTTATCATTTACTTTTAAATCAACTTCATTAAGTCTTCTCTCACTTGTCCTTACTAAAATATCCAACAAATCATTGTCTATTAATTCTAAAACAACCTGAGCTTCTGGATCCCCAAATCTTACATTAAATTCTAGAACATAGATACCAGAGTCATTTATCATAAATCCTATAAATAAGACTCCTCTATAATCTATATTCTCTTTTTGTAAACCATAAAGAATTTTTCCTAAACTTTCTTCTTTTATTCTTTTAGTAAAGCTATCAGCTTCAATGTTAGGAGCAAAACATCCCATCCCACCAGTGTTTGGTCCTGTTTCTTTTTCAAATATTTTCTTGTGGTCCTTAGCTGAAGGAAGTGTAAGCATGGTCTTAGAGTCAGTAAGTACTAGCATGGATGTTTCAAACCCTTCAAAGAATTCTTCTATAACTACTGTAGAATCTTGATCTATAGCAAAGTTAATTTTCTCTTCAAGAATAGTTTTATCATCTATTATATAGACTCCCTTACCTGCAGCAAGTACGTCTCTTTTTACTACAACTCTTCCATTTTTTTCTAAAAGATTTCCTGCAAAGTCCAAGGCTTCTTTTTTATCAGAAGTTTCTAGGAAGGCTGCTGTAGGAATCTCATATTTTTCTAAAAACTTCTTTGTATAAACCTTTGATGCTTCAAATTTTGCAGCTTTTTTTCTTGGCCCAAATATTTTTAATCCATTGTCTTCAAAAAGATCTACAATACCTTTACAAAGTGGAACTTCTGGACCAACTATTGTGTAATCTATTTCTTCTTTTTTAGCAAAGTTATATAGTTTTTCTATATCTTCAGGAGAAATCCATGTATTTTTTCCTAAAGCTTTTGTTCCACCATTGCCTGGGGCAAAGAAAAGCTCTCTTTTAGAGTTTTTTATTTTTCTTCCAATAGCAAATTCTCTACCACCTGATCCAACTATTAAAATCTTCATTCTTACTCCTTTAAAGCTTTTTAATGTTTGAAGTGTCTGTTTTTAGTAAATACCATAGAAATTTCATGTTCATTACATTTATCAATAGAATCTTGATCTCTTATAGATCCTCCTGGTTGAATAATTGATTTTACACCTATAGAATTAGCAAATTCTACACAATCATCGAATGGGAAAAAGGCATCAGAACTCATTACAGAACCTGTAAAGTCTTTATCTGGGTGGTTGTTCTTTATAGATTCTAGGGCCCAAATTCTTGATGTTTGACCACAACCAACGCCTAGGGTTTGTAAATCTTTTGCTATTACTATGGCATTTGATTTGGTGTATTTTACTACTGTCATAGCGAATTTAAGGTCTCTTTTTTGTTTTTCAGTTGGAGATTTTTCTGTTACAACATTAAATTCATCAATTGCTTGATCTTTATCTTGGATTAAAACTTTTCCATTTAAATATTTAATGTCATCTTCTACTGGTTTGTTTTTAAAGTTGATTTTTACAAGTCTTATATTTTTCTTTTTAGTTAAAACTTCTAGGGCTTCTTCTGTGAAGTCTTTTGCAGATATTATTTCTAGGAAAATCTTGTTCATTTCTTCTGCTGTTTTTTTATCAACTACTCCATTTACTGAAATAATTCCACCAAATATTGAAAGCGGATCTCCAAGATAAGCTTTGTGGTAGGCATCACTTACATTTTCACCAATAGCTACTCCACATGGAGATTGGTGTTTTAAAGCTACGCAAGAATTTTCTCCAAGCTCATAAGCAAGCTCCACTGCAACATTTAGGTCGTTGTAGTTGTTGAAGCTCATTTCCTTGCCATGAATAACTTCACAATCTTTTAATAGACCTTCAACAAAGTTGTCTTTAAACAAAATAGCTTTTTGTTGTGGGTTTTCTCCATATCTTAGAACTGATTCTTTTTCGAAACCATAAGTTTTGTATTTTGATTCTTCTCCTACAAAGTCTTGGAAGTATCTTGCAATTATTGAATCATAATAGGCAGTTAAAGAATATGCCTTCATAGCAAGTTTTCTTCTGTAGGTTAGGTCAATCCTGTCATTTTCTAATCTTTCAATAAGTTCTTCATAATCTGCTGGATCTGTTACTACAAGAACATCTTTGTGATTTTTAGCAGCAGATCTAATCATAGACGGTCCACCAATATCTATATTTTCTGTAATAAGATCATGGTCTCCAGATTTTAGGGCATTTTGGAAATCATACAGGTTTACACAAACTATATCGATTGGCTTAATATCATGTTCTTTTACTGTATTAAGGTGATCTTTGTTGTCTCTTTTGTAAAGAATTCCCCCATGGACATATGGAGATAGTGTTTTTACTCTTCCATCTAAAATTTCTGGAAAGTTTGTAATCTCTTCTATTTCCTTAACTGGAACTTTTGCTTGTTGAATTTTTTTAAAAGTTCCCCCTGTAGAAATAATTTCATAACCTAATCTTTCAAGATTTCTTGCTAAATATTCCACATTTGTCTTATCTGTCAAAGATATTAAAGCTCTCATATTTCCTCCTCCACTTTTCTGATTGCTTTTTTTAGAATCTCATGCTCTACCTTCAAAACTTTAACGGCTATCTCTTGTGGATTTTTACAATCCTTTATGTCAACTTGTCTCTGGATGATTATTTTTCCATCATCAAGCTTTTCATTTACCCAATGAACTGTTACACCAGAAACTTCTTCTTTTGCTTGAAAAACTTTTTCATGGACATGAATCCCATAACAACCCTTGCCCCCATATTTGGGCAAGAGTGAAGGATGGATATTAATTATCCTATAATGGTCTATCAAAATCTTATCGATCCTTGGCAAATAACCTGCCAAGACTATTAGGTCTATGTTTTTGTTCTCTAATTTTTCTAAAATTTCTTCTTGATCTTTTGATATAAAGCTTTCAATCTCAGCATTTTGAGCATATTTTAAACCTGGCGCATCCTTATTAGAAACTACAAGCTTAATCTCACTCTTGAAAAATCTTTGGTTTTCCGCCTCTATCAAGGCCTTAAGATTGGAGCCTCCTCCCGAAATAAATACTGCTAAATTCATTACTCTCCTAAATTATTATTGGATCTATTGGATATTCTCCAGTGAAACATGCCTTGCAATAAGTATCTTCTTTAAGACCTGTAGCCTTCAAGAATCCTTCCATAGATATGAAGGCTAAAGAATCTGCCCCTATTTTTTCTCTCATTTCTTCTATATTAAGATTTGCTGCTATAAGATTTCTTTTGCTTGGTGTATCTATACCATAATAGCAAGGATACATTACAGGAGGTGAAGTAATTCTTAAGTGAATTTCCTTGGCTCCTGCCTTTCTCATTCTCTTTATAAGTTTTTCTGAAGTGGTTCCTCTAACTATAGAATCATCCAAAAGAACTATTCTTTTTCCTTCTAGTACTGTTTTTAGAGGATTAAGCTTTAATTTTACAGCAAGCTCTCTTTCTTCTTGACTTGGTTTTATAAAGGTCCTCCCCATGTACCTATTTTTCACCAACCCTTCTGCGAAAGGAAGTCCTGAAGCTTGAGAATAACCTATGGCTGATGGTGTTCCTGAATCCGGAACTGAACATACTAGGTCTGCATCACAAGGTGCTTCTTTAAAGAGTGTTTCTCCACTTCTTCTTCTAAAATTGTAGGCATTTGCTCCATCTATATTGGCATCTGATCTTGCCGTATAAACATATTCAAAAATACAATGTCTTGGATGGGGTAAGTTTTCACTATACATACAAGAATGAATGCCCTCTTCATCTACAATTACAATCTCACCAGGTTTTATATCTCTTATATTTGCATCTCCTAGAATTTCTATTGCTGAGTTTTCACTTGCAACGATGACTTCTTCTTCATTTTCTCCAATCATTACAGGTCTTATTCCCCTAGTACCTCTAAAAGCAACTAACTTATCCTTCATAAGAAAGACTACAGAATAACCACCATCTATCATATTCATAGTCTTCTTTACAGCTTCGACTATGTCTCCTTCATAGTATCTGGCTATAAGATACAGGATAACTTCACTATCGATAGATGTATGAAACATCATCCCTTCTTGTTCAAGTCTAGTTCTAAGAATTTGATGATTAATTAGATTGCCATCATGAGCTAGAGAAAAATTGTATCCTTTGGCAAAGGATATTAAAGGCTGAACATTATAATCTCTGTTATCTTTTTCTTTTAGAGATCCAACAAAACCTATGCCAATATTTCCCTTTAATTCTGAAAGACTAGCATCATCAAATATATCACTAACTAGCCCCCTAGATTTTTTTCTATTTAGATTTTCACCGTTAGATATTACAATTCCAGCTGAATCTTGGCCCCTATGTTGTAGACAAGATAAACCGTAGAACATTTTTTTATTTATCTCTGACTTAGAATATATACCTAAAATACCACTCATTAGTTTTTGACCTCGACAACATATGCTTGTTTCATGTTTTTCTCCTTTAAAACACAAAAAAGGAACCCAAAAAGGTTCCTTTAACAGTATAAGAAAATATTTAATTTTTTAATAAAAGATAAAGGGAAAACATATTCCTTATAGAAAGTTAGCCTATATCTTCCTAAAGCAACAATATCGTGGTTTACACATCTTCTTTGTAGCATAGAGTAAAATCTTATTATTAAACTGTTAATAAAAAATTTAATTAATGCCATATAATATCCCCTAATCTTATTATGAGCTAATGATATCACAATTTGTTCATATATAAAAGTATATAAAAAAAATTATTTAATTAATTGATTGGGAAGTGTGACAATCTCTGTCCTATTTTGGTCAAAGTTTATGTCTTGGTTCAAAGATGCAAAGGTTACAGAATTTTTACCATGTTTTTTTCTAATCTTGTAAAGAGCCAAGTCTAAACTTTCATCTCTTAAAAATCCTTTAGTATCAGCCAATATATCAAGCTGGATGGGACTCTTGTCTGATATTAGATTTATCCCCCTAATTCCCAAGGCCCTTACTGGCAAATGCCAGCTGTATCTTTTTAAAAAAAGATCTCTAGCAGCCTTGGAAAGAATAATAGAAGCATTAGTTGGCTTATCAAGTGGACATTGAAATTCTTGGTAAGAAAGTTCTCCATCTCTAATATATATTTGAATACCACAAGCCTTTAGGCCATTTTCTCTAAGTCTTCTTGATACAGAAATAGAAAGAGCTTGGAAAACATGAAATACCTCATTTAAATTTTTTAAATCTTTTCTACAAGTTGTAGAATTTCCTATGGACTTTATTTTATCCATATGATGAAAGTCATTTACTATTTCTATATTTAGGCCATTGGCATTAGTCCAAAGTTCTGCACCTACAAGACCAAACATAGATTTCATAAGGTCTAGAGGAGCATTGGCCAAGTCTTTCAAGAAAAAAATTCCTAAAGAATTTAGTTTTCTTTTTGTGGCAGATCCTACTCCTATCATAGCTTCTACTGGTAGAGGCCAAACTATATCTTTAAAATCTTCTTTTTTTATCACAGTTATAGCATCTGGCTTCTTATAGTCTGAACCTAGTTTTGCAAAAATCTTATTAAAGGAAACACCTATACTTACTGTAATTCCAAGCTCTTTTTTAATTCTCTCCTTTATATCAAGTGCAATTTTCTCTCCTGAACCAAAAAGATGAATACAACCTGTCACATCAAGAAAACACTCATCCAGTCCAAAGGGTTCCACCTGATTTGTATAATCATAGTAAATTTTTCTAGCCATTCTGGAATGGATAAGATATTGGTCATATTGTGGAGGAACTATAACTAAGTTGGGACACTTATTTTTTGCCTGCCAAATAGGTTCACCAGTCTTTATTCCAAAGACCTTTGCCTCTTGAGACTTGGCTAATATTATTCCGTGTCTATTTTCTACATTTCCTGCAACGGCTATAGGCAAACCCTTTAGTTTCGGATTTAATTTTGCTTCTATGGAAGCATAACAACTGTTCATATCGGAATGTAAAATAACTCTTTCCATAAAAAACTCCTTGATTGTTAATGTCTTGTAATGTATAATTAAGACAGTTAATGACTAAGATTATGATAAGACTATAAACGTCTTTTGTCAAATATATAAGACTTTAAAAGTCTATAAGGAGTATTTATGAGTTTTGGAAAAAAAGTTAGAGAACTTAGAGAAATCAAGGGTTATACCCAGGAAGAACTAGCAAAAAAGGTTGGTGTTTCCCTAAAAACTATTTCAAGATATGAGTCAGGCGAGTCAAAACCTCGTTATAGAAAAATTTATGATAAACTTGCAGAAGTATTGGATACCACCCATGATCATTTGGTTACTGATGAGGAAAATTTCATCCTAAATGCCAGAGAAAAATATGGAGCCAAGGGAGCCAAAGACGCCGAAGAGATGATAAATGGTGTTATAGGACTTATGGCTGGTGGAGAACTTCCAGAAGAAGACAAAAAAGCAATATTAGATGCTATCCAAGAAGCCTACTATATTGCAAAAGTAGAAAATAAAAAATATAGTCCCAAAAAATAGGTGAGATATGTCTATATCCTACGATCAAATTTTTAAGGACAGCCAAAGAATTATAGAAACTTATGGCACCAGAAATCCAAGAGATATTCTTGAAGGAAGAAATGTTAAAATCATACCATTTTCAACTGATACCAAAATTCTTGGTATGTTTAAGATAATAAAGAGAAACTCTTTTGTTTTCTACAATCCTTATGTTGATAAAAGAATTCAAAATATGGTCTTTGCCCATGAGCTTGGACATGAAATCTACCACAAAAATATGGCAAAGAATTCAAACCTTATGGAATATGAACTTTTTGATATAAATTCAGAAATGGAACTTGAAGCAAATATTTTCGCCTGTCATCTTTTGATAAACGAAGACGAACTTTTGGAAGACTTAAAGCAAGGTTATACCTATAACCAATTGGCATCTCTTTATAATGTAAATGTTAATTTAATGATTTTTAAACTAAATGAAATGCACAGAATGGGACTACCTATAAAAAAGGAAAGTCCAGCAGATTCAAAGTTTTTCAATAATTTAGAGAAAGGTTACTACTATTGATAGATAATACAAAAAACCTAGTAAGGAAAATACTTATAGAAGAAGCAAAAAGAAATGGAATAGCCTTAGATATGACCTGCGGCAAGGGCCATGACAGTAAGTTTATTCTAGATAATTTAAGTCCAAAAAAGCTTTATGCCTTTGATATACAAGAAATGGCTAAGGAAGAAAGTAAGAAAACCATAGGAGAATTTCCAGAAAATTTTAATTTTATTCTTGATAGTCACAAAAACTTGGACCTATACATAAAAGAAAAAATCGACCTTGCAATATTTAACCTAGGTTACCTTCCATCATCTGATAAGACAATCACAACAAATTATAAGGATGTCATAGAAGCTATAAATAAGATTTTAGATTTATCTCAAAAAGGAACTTTGATTGTTCTAACTTTTTATCCAGGACACAAGGAAGGAAAAGAAGAGTCTATCTATGTGGAAGAAATCTTAAGAAAACTTCCTCAAAAACAATACTCTATCCTCAAATATGACTTTATAAACCAAAAAAATAACCCACCTTATGTAATAAAAATAATTAAGAAATAAATCATTGAATAATAAAAATACCCTAAAATTGAATTAAATTAATTCAACTTTAGGGTCTACTTATAATAATTTATATATTTTGTTTTCCTTCCATCTTTCTATCTTCTCTTATGCTTATTCTTTTATCATTTGCTTCTTTAGCTCTATTATAAGCATGTATAATCAAGGAAACTGTTACTACTGCATATGATAAGAATGTTCTAAAGTATTCTCCAACCATTGCATCTCCAGTCACAGCTGAACCTGCTTGTGGCATTATTATAAACATTAAATGGAACAATGCTGTTCCTAAAATCGCATTTGGTATTGTTGCCTTTGATACGGAAGCTCCCCCTACAAGTAAGGATGCAGCTGCATACAATGCAGCTTGATCTTGGCCTGCATAAGTTGAAAGAGTCCCTATATTTTGTAGATATATCAGCTGACCATAACAAGCTAAAACAGTAGAAATTACAATTGATTGAATTCTAATTCTATCTGAATACATTCCGGCATTTTTAGAAACTATTTGATCTTGACCAACTGCCTTCATATCATGCCCTAGCTTAGTCTTTTTAAACCAAACTATAAATAAACATAAAACTCCTATAACAATCATTGTTGCAACTGGTATATCAAATTTAATTGCTTGATTTCCAATTGGTAAATTTATCCTATATCTTAAAATATCATCTAAAGCTTTTCCAGATACTAGAGTTATTGAATTTTTTATTCCATAACCTTGTGATAAAAGCATACTTCTTGTTTTAATAGGAATTACTGAACCTGCCAGAAATAGTAAAAATAACATATAAATTCCAAGTATTAGGAATGAAAGCATCATTGATGTTATCATCTCTCTTCCCTTTGCCTTATTCAAAACTCTACCTGAAAATTCTCCCAATAAAATAGATATAGGTGTAGCTACTAAAGCTGCTATTATTAATCCTGATACGCCTGTAAAACCCCAATCTTGAGCAAATACCAATCCTATTTGAGCTGACATTGCCCCTAATGGAATTCCGAAGTTTATACCCATACCTGCAATAATTGGAATAATTAATGAAAGAACAAGGAATGTATTTCTGAACATACGATTAACAAGCTCTTGCGAAATATAAGATATAGGTGTCTTTGCAACTATTATTCCAGCTATAGAAATTACTAGAAAAATAATTGTTACCATATTTTTTATTAATTTATCTTTTATATTATTAGTCATTTCTTACTCTCCTTGTAAGTGCAAATACTATCATTCCATTGGTAACAATAAGTCTTATAACTTCAGAAACATCTATACTTAATAATCCATTTATAACCGTTGGTGTCAAAGTAATAATCCCTTGAAACAAAAATGTACCTATTATTACATGACTTAATTTTGCTTTATTAATGGATGCACCGCCAATCAAAAGTGCAGCAACTGTTTGAAATGTAAAGGATAAAGGAGCTTGATATAATTGAACAAAGCCATATGATTGTTGATACATAACTATACCAACCGCTGCTATTACTGTAGATAAAACCACAGACTCTAGTCTCATTTTATTGATATTTATACCTGATGCTTTTGCATATTTAGAGTTTGATCCTACTGCAGTCATAGCTGTTCCTGTTTTAGTTTTAAAAAATCCCCAAACAATAAAAGCTAATAGTGCAAAAAATAAAAACATTCCAATAGGAATTTTTACCCCAAAAATTTGAAAGGATAAGAAATCTGATATTATCCCAATGGTTTCTCTTGTACCGTCTGCTCTAGTTGATGTATTCATCCAAAAATCTGCCACTGGAATTTGTTGTCTTAAACCTGTTCCACCATATGATAATACTGAAACTGGATTTTTGTATGGTAAATATAGATAAGCTATACACATAAAAGCTGTAAAGAAATATCCTACATATGTAGATATTAACATTTCATCACCGATTATTCTATTGAGTAAATAACCATATATAAGTCCAAAAATAGCTCCTATTAATGCTCCTATAAGCATTGCAACCAATATTCCACCAAAACCTGTTAAACCAAATTCTATAGATGTAACTCCTCCAAGAATTCCGGCAACTACTCCAATAGGCAAACCAAAATTTAATCCACATCCAGTTTGAACCATAGGAACTAAAGATAATACCAAGATAGAAAACATTCCAAATCTTGATAAGACATTTTCTAAAGAATCACCAATACTTACCCCTGCAAATGGAGCAGCTAAAAAGAGTAAAATTAGAAATATCGCAATTATCAGCCTTGCCCAACCAACTTTCTTTATATAAATTTTAAATTTTTCCATACTATCAAACCACCTTTTCTCCACTCATAAGCAAAGCAAATTGTTCAGCAGGCGCATTAGGTGGTAAGACACCTGCAATCTTTCCGTCGCAAACAACTGCTATTCTATCACATATAGAAATTAATTCTTCTAACTCTGAAGATATCATTACTATGCTAGTATTGTTTTTTCTATTTGTATCTTTTAGCGAGTTAAGAACTAATTTTTTTGCTCCTATATCTATTCCTCTTGTAGGTTCAGAGACAAATAATAGTTCTGGATCCATTGTCATAGCTTTTGCCAGACAAACCTTCTGTTGATTTCCTCCTGAAAGTTCTCCTACAGCTTGATTAGGACTCATACAACGTATAGATAAAGAATCAATATAATCCTGTGCATTTTCTATCATTTTTTCTTCATCTATAATTTTCATTCCAAAAATATTTTTCGTAAATTTATTTTGTACTTGCATAGCGTTAAATGCAATATTAAGATAGATTTTATCTTTGAGTAATAGTCCAACACCACGTCTATCTTCAGATACAAAAGCAATTTTTTTATCTAAAATGTGACTAGTATCGCCCAATTTTAATTCTTCTCCATTAAAAATTACTTGTCCACCTACAGGAAAAGTCCCCAGTATACCATTTGGTATTCCAAGCTTTCCTTGACCTGCAAGACCAGCTATACCTAAGATTTCTCCACGCTTTACATCAAATGTAGCATCATATAGACCTTCTCCTGGCATGTCTACCCAGAGTCCTTTTGCTTGTAGAATATAGTCATCATCTTCGATATTTCTATTATCTTCCAAGGCTAAAGCTTCTACATTCATTTTGCCAACCATTAGGCTTGCAACTTCATTAATTTCTAAACTTGAAGCTTGTCTTTTTTCAACAATCTTTCCATCTCTTAAAACTATTACCTCATCACAGGCCTCCAAAATTTCTCTAAGCCTATGCGAAATGAAAATAATTGAAATACCTAAGTTAGAAAGTCTTTTTATAGAATCAATTAAAGTATCTGCTTCAGTTTCTGTAAGTACAGCTGTTGGTTCATCAAGAATAATCATTTTTACATCTTCTCTTCTTATTTCTCTTGCAATTTCTATAAATTGTTTGTGACCAACAGGCATTTCTGAAACATATTCATTTACATCTAAATCAATTCCTAGTTTATCCAAAGTTTCCTTTGAATCATTAATGTTCTTTTCTTTGTCTATTGTCCCTAATTTCTCACCTAATATTTTTGAAATAAAGGATGGCTTTATTTTTTCCATATTTAAAGTTATATTCTCAGCTACACTAAATCCAGGTATTAAAGAAAATTCCTGATGAACCATTCCAATCCCTGCCTTTAATGCATCTGATGGATTAGAAAAATTTATCTTTTTGCCATCAAATTCTATTTCTCCAGTAAATCCACCTGAAGAACTAATAACTTCCATTCCAAAAATAATATTCATTAGAGTGGATTTCCCCGCTCCATTTTCTCCAACTAAGCCAAGAATTTTGCCTTTGTCTAAAGAAAAACTAACATCACTTAAAACAGTATTACTTACATAACTTTTGCCAACATTTTTAAGTTCTAACAGTTTATCGGACAAAAAATCACCCCTTTCAATATAAAAAATTAATAGCAGCAAAAGCTGCTATTAATCTTTTACTAAGCTAATTATTATTCAGCTTGACCTTCTGAATTTTCTTGTTCTTCTAAAATAGCATCCATGTCAACATTTAAATTAAGATATTTATCATCAACCTCAACTTCGTCCATGCCCAAATAACCCTTTCCAAATACATAAGTATCTTGCGCAATTAAAACAAAATTATCCAAAGTTTCTCCACTAGCCCTATCAACCATCTTAGAGCCCATCCAATTTGAACCATCTGTATATGTTCCTAATACCTCAGTTACTCCATCTTGATCTGTAATATCTTGTTTTCCATGTAAAACTTGATCTACAAAATCTACCATTCCAATTGTAGAAGTGTATCCTAAAGAATATGCCCATGTTCCCATCCTTCCAGAACCACCAGCTTCTACTACTTCATCTTCTACTCTATCAAGAATTTTTTCCCAATCTCCTGCAATATCATCGAGTTTTACAGAAAATGCTCCAGGATAACCCATGATAGGTGATGGTAAGTCAGGTTCAACAAATATAGCTCCACCTGCTGCTACACCTCTTAGAAGTGGTTCTGTATGTGCATCATTTGTACAGAAGAAAGCAGTATCTTTACCATATTTATCAATCCATGATTGAATATTTTCAGAAATATATTGTTGAGCTCCTGGTATACCAATATCAGTTGTTGGATCAGGTGCATTAAGTGAAATAAATTCTAGTCCTAAATCCTTACAAGCTTCTTCCATTATTGCTCTTCTTAGAGCAAGTGTTTCAATTGACATGTGTCTAGGGAATGTAATATGAGCAAACTTTGTTGCTCCCATATCCTTAGCAGCTTTAATAATTCTGTAACCTCTTGAGATGTTATCTACATCTACAACAAGATCTGATGCAGCTGTTGTCATTAAAATATCTTCTTGAGGTGTAACATTTATTAAAAGAATATCAGGACGTTTTTCCCTAATTTGTTGAAACGCTGCTACAGTACCAGGTACTGATTGATTTACAACTACAGCCTTCATCAAAGGATCATCGGCCATAGCTACAATTTTAGAAATTGTAGTTTCAATCTCGGCTTCAAATCTGTCAGGATATGTATCATGAGTTATAATGCCTCCATCATTTGAAGAACCATATTTTTCAATAGCTGCTTCAGCACCCCTTATTTCATCTTCTGATTGAGAAACTGTTCCTGTTATTAATCCTATGTGATATTCTTCTCCATCTTCTAAAATTTCAAATTCAGCTTTCTTTGAAGAAATATCTGCTACATCACTTGAACTACCTTCTGTTGATTGACTCTCTGTTGAAGTGTCTACTTGTTGACATCCAACTAAATATGTAGAAAACATAAAGGTAATAGCAAGCGCCATCATTTTTTTAAATTTAATATTCATAATTCCCTCCTAATGTATAAAAATGAATGTTAAATGGATTGTATCACAGTATTATATTAAAGTCAATTACTATTTTAAAATAATTTAATTTTCTATAGTTTCGCTTAAAAATGATAAATTTTGCTTATATTCTAACATTTGATTGTTAAGTAATTTATATTATGGTGTTATTTTTAACAATAATTTATAAATATTATGTTAAATTATCAACTGAATTTTTTTTAATTTTAGTTTATTTAAATTCATTCTAATCATTTATTAAATAAATTATTATACTTACTAAAAATAAAGTTCACTTTTGTTTAACTGTGATAGAAATAATAACTTATCGAAAAAGGAAAAGTATATTCTATATCAGCTAAAGGATTCTTAAGAAAATTTCCTTTCAAAACTCTATTTTTTTATGCCACTTCATATAGAAAAATATCCCACCGTATGTAGTTAAAATAATAAGATAATAAGTATTTAGATACTTGAAGAAGAGTTTTTTAGATTAAAAAAGAGACCTTTTTGAACTGACCCCAAAAAGTTGGACCTGAAAAA
>JBQDYR010000003.1:0-31961 GCA_052105355.1 Anaerococcus sp. | reverse complement strand
TTTTTCACAATTTCATACAAAAAAAATATATAAAAAACATACTTTTTGTCCATTTTTGTTTATTTATAAAAAAAACACTAAAAAATCAAATGCCCTTTTTTTATTTGGGGGGTTTTTAAATTTTTAAAACAATTTTTTTTTAATTTTTTCTATATCACTCATTTTTCATCCTTTCTAGTAGTTGAAAGTAAATCACTCGTGGTTTTATTAAATATTTCTAAAGTTTCTTTTCTCTTTTTTAAAATTTTCATATACAGTATATCCAGAAGAATCATTCCTGGAAATTGAGGAGAAATTATATTAGACAGTTCCAAATTCTTTTTTAAAGCCATAGGTAAAACTTGATCGAAAATCTCATTGAAATTTTCTGAGTTTATAGAGCTTAGAATGACTGTATAAGCTCCCTTATTTTTAGCATGCTTTAAAGCATCAATTACTTCTTTGGTTTTACCACTATAGGATATACCTATTACCACACAATCCTCTGAAACTCTAGCATGATTTAGTAAAAGCAAATGGGAATCGTGTATTGCTTCTGCATCTATACCAATCCTTTGAATTCTTTGGGCAAATTCTTCTGAAAGTAGTCCTGATGAACCCATACCATATATAAATAGTCTTTTTCTATCAATTATCTGATTTACTAGCTTATTAAATTTTCTATCATCAAAAAGATAGTAAGATTTAGATAAAATTTCTTGATAGGTATCAAAAACGGGTTCTTTTAAACCTTCAGTTCTATTAAAGGATTTTTCTTTGGAGGCTTTAAACTGATAAGAAAATTCTCTATATCCTGAAAAACCTAATTTTTTCGCAAATCTAGTCAGTGCTGCTTCAGAAATAAACAACCTACTTGCTACTGTTTTTGATGAAATATCATCATCTTCTATATTAAAAAAGTAATCTGCTATTATTTTCTCAACCTCTGTAAATTCTTCATACTTTGACTCTATAAACGTCAGTATAGACTCATAATGCTTATTCATCAAAAACTCCTATCTTTAATTTGACTTAATACTTTCTGTAAATAAGTAATAAACTCCGTAGCAACCAGAGTTGTTACCAAGGTCAGTGTTTAGAATTTTTGTACTTTCGAAAATATTTTCTGGCACAAGTTTTTTAACTTTATTTCTTATTGGATTTAAGAGCTTATCTCCTTGTTTAGAAATTCCACCACCAATTATTATCGCTTCAGGAGATATGATTAACATCAAGCTTGCCAAAAGTTTTGAAAGATTTGTTGTTAAAACATCCACCAATTCTTTTGCCTCCAAATCTCCTTTATCAAAGGCTTCAAATAATATTTTCCCATCGGTAAAATTCTTCTCAGGATATTTTTCTTCAGCAAGTCTTAGAATAGCTGATGTTGAGGCTTTTTCTTCTATTGTCGAATTTTCAAATGGAAAGTATCCGATTTCTCCAGCATTTCCTGATGAGCCCCTATAAATTTTATTGTCTATAATTATACATCCACCTATTCCTGTTCCTACTGTAAGACAAAACATAGAATTAAAGTCACGTCCTGCTCCAAAATTCGCCTCACCTAAGGCTGCAGACTTTACGTCATTTTCTACAACACATTGTAGATCAAACTCATCTCTTATTTCTTTTGCCCAATCAAATCCTATATAATTTTTGATATTATCATTGGCATAAGATATTATTCCAGTTTTATAGTCAACCATACCAGCAGTAGAAATGGCTACACCGTCAATTTCTTTTTCTTTTCCTAAAATTTCTCTTATTCTTTTAAAGATATCTTCTTTTAAATAGGTGGCACCTTCTTTTGCTCTTGAGACTATTTCGTCAAGAATAATTTCTTTTCCATCTTCTATAATCATAGATTTGATACTAGTTCCACCAATATCAAAAGTTATAACTTTCATTTATTCCACCTATTTATTTGCTTTTATTAATTTAACAAGTTCTAAATCATTAAGATCATTTTTTTCTGCAAGTTTTACAAAACCTTCAACAATCTCTTTTTCTTTATCTTCTGTGAAGTTATTAAAAGGTCTTCTTGAGTAACCAGCTTTTATTCCACCCGCTCTTAATAAAACCTTCATAGCAGCTTGCATTGATCCGAAACCTAATACATACATAATTAATTTCAGAGCTTTCTTTTGAAGGTCTTCAGCATTTGTTTGATTACCTTCCATTGATTCTTTATAAATATTTATAAATAAGTCTGGAATTATATTATAGAATGAACCTACTATACCATCTACACCTATAGCAATATTTGAGGCCGCTAGTTCATCTGCCCCACCATATACCAAGAAATCATCACCTAAACCTTCTTTTATCATACTTATTTGAAAAATATCTGTCCCTGTATACTTAATTCCCTTGATATTATCTATTGCCGCAAGTTTTTTTATCATTGTAAGTGGCATTAGACCTATTAGGGGAACATTATATATTATTGTAGGAATGGAAACAGCTTCTGCTATATCCTTGTAATAATTGAAAATTTGCTCTTCATTAAATCTCCAATAAAATGGTGGTACACTTGAAATACCTGTCGCTCCATGTGCTTCTGCATGCTTTGCAAGATCAATTGATGCACTTGTTGATATAGCTCCAACGTGGACTACTACTGGAACCTTATCTTGAACCTCATCCATAACTATCTCTACCACTCTTTTTCTTTCTTTAAATTTCATTAAAAAAGTTTCTCCAGTAGAACCTGTTAAATAAAGTCCACCTATATCAAATTTTAATAAAAACCTTGTAAACTCTCTTATTCCTTCTTCTGATAAACTTTCATCTATTGCAAAATTAGTTAAATTTGCTGGTATTACTCCCTTAAAATCTCTAATAGAAAACTTACTCATATTTACTCCTTTATATTTTTTTCGTTATACAAATGACAGGCCACAGAATGATCTGGTGTTATATTCCTTAGTTGTGGAACTTCTTTTTTACAAATTTCCATACATTTATCACATCTAGTGTGGAAAGGACAACCTTGTGGTTTATTTATCGGTGAAGGAACATCTCCCTTTAAAATAATTCTTTCTTTAGCACTTCCTATAACTGGTATAGGTATAGCTGACAAAAGAGCTTGCGTATAAGGGTGAAGAGGAAGTTCGTAAAGCTCCTCAGACTTTGAAATTTCCATGATTTGTCCTAAATACATTACTATTATTCTATCTGATATATATTCTACAACAGAAAGGTCATGAGCAATAAATACATAGGTTAAATTCATGCGTTTCTGTATCTCTTGTAAAAGGTTTAGAACTTGAGCTTGGATAGAAACATCTAAAGCAGATACTGGTTCATCAAGAACTACTACATCAGGGTTTACAGAAAGAGCTCTTGCTATACAAAGTCTTTGTCTTTGTCCACCAGAAAACTCATGAGGATACCTATATATATATTCTGGCTGAAGATTAACCGTTTTTAACCTATCCATCATGATTTCTTCTCTTTCTTCTTTACTTTTAATACCGTGTGCTAAAAGAGGTTGCTCAAAAGATTCGTAGATTTTTTTCATAGGATTTAAGGATGAATAGGGGTCTTGGAAGACCATTTGTACTTCTTTTTTAAATTCAAAAAGCTCATCCTTATTAAAACTAAGAATATTTCTCATCTTGCCACCCATAAGATAGCAAGCTTGTCCACCTGTAGGTTTTTCTAACATCATTATAGATTTACCTAGTGTAGTTTTTCCACATCCTGATTCTCCTACTATACCTAGGGTTTCCCCTCTTTTTATAGTAAAACTTACATCATCAACAGCTTTTACATTATTTACAATTTTCTTTTTTATAAAACCTTCATAGATTGGGAAATAGGTCTTTAAATTTTTTATCTCAAATACTATCTCATCTCTTTCTAATCTAGTATCTGTTAAGTTCAAGTTTTTATTTTCACCTTGCATCTATTTCCTCCTTTTCTAGAAGAAGACACCTTGCTACATGGTCACCTTTTACTGTATAAAGCGGTATATCTCTCTTAGAACATTCTTCCATCCTATACGGGCACCTATTAACAAACTCACATCCCTTTACATAGTCTTTAGGGTCTGGGGTTTCTCCAGGTATTGTAGAAAGTTTCTTCTCCTTGGCCATACCAGGTACTGGCACTGATTCCAAAAGTGCTTTGGTATAAGGATGACTCGGTTGTTCAAAAACATCTTTTACTTGTCCATATTCTATAACTCTACCCATATACATTACTGCAACTTGGTCAGCAACTTCTGCTACAAGACCCATGTTGTGAGTAATTAATACTACAGATTTTCCATCCCTATCTCTCATTTCTTTCATAAGGTCCATTATTTGAGCTTGGATGGTTACATCTAGAGCTGTTGTTGGCTCATCAGCTATCAAAAGATTAGGGTTGTTCACCATAGCTATGGCAATCATTACCCTTTGTTTCATACCTCCTGAAAATTGGTGTGGGTAATTATCATATCTACTCTCAGCTTCTGGTATGCCTAGTTTTTTTAGCATATCGATTCCAATTTGTCTGGCTTGTTTTTTGGAGATCTTTCTATGCTGATAAATATTTTCTTCTATTTGATGACCTACTGTATAGACAGGATTTAAAGATTGCATTGGATCTTGAAAAATCATACCAATTTCCTTGCCTCTTAAGTTTCTCATCTCCTTGCCATAAGGTTTCATTTGACTAAGATTATAGTCCTTGTCATCTGCATGAAGTATTGCAGAACCTGTAGTTATTTTTCCATTTTTAGGAAGGAGGTTAACTATAGAGTGAACTGTCACAGATTTTCCACATCCTGATTCTCCTACTATTGAAAGTATCTGTCCTCTTTTTATATCAAGACTAACATCTTTTACTATTTTTATATTGTTTTTTCCAACTTTAAATTCTGTTGAAATATTACTTACTTCTAATATATTTTCATTCTTCATTACTTCCTCCTAGTTCTTTGGATCTAGTGCATCTCTTAGACCGTCGCCAAGGAAGTTTACACTCATTACAAATAGTGAAATCACAAGTCCAGGTATAACCCATTGCCACTTGTAATTTTGAATTACAGAAATACTCTTAGCAGAGTTAATTATAGTTCCCCAGGTCGGTACATTAGTTGGGACACCAAGACCTAAAAATGATAAACCTGTCTCTTCTAAGATAAAAAAAGCCACATTTATTGTTGTTGCAACTATAATAGGACTTAGACTATTAGGAAGAATTTCTTTAAACATAATTACCATATTTGAAATTCCAAAGGCTTTATTTACCTCCACATAAGTCTCTTCTCTTAACCTTCTTACTTCATTTCTTACTATTCTAAAGACTGTCATCCATCCTATAAAAGTAAAGACTAAAATCATATTTTTAACGCTAGGTCCTGCTATAGTAACAAGAACCATAACAAGAATTGTCATAGGGAAAGATTGTAAAATTTCTGAAATTCTTAAAACTAGAGTATCAATCTTTCCTCCATAATAACCTGTGATAAGTCCTAGAATTGTGCCAATTATAGAAGTTGAAAGAGCTGATGTTACACCAATTAAAATTGAAATCCTTCCTCCATAAAGAAGTCTTGTATAAAGATCTCTCCCTGTTGAGTCTGTCCCAAATAGATGATCTCCTCCCGGAGCATTGTTAATTTTTGTCATATCTATTGCATTGGGATCAAATTTTGTTAGTAAAGGAGCAAATATTGACATCAATGTCATTAAAAGAACTATGATAAGTCCAATTATTGCAAGCTTATTAGAAATAAACTTTTGTAAAGAACGCTTGGCTAGTGAAGACTCTGTTTGTGGTTTATTTAATATTTTTTCACTCATCTTTTTCTCCTATCCCAGCCTTACTCTTGGATCAAGTAAAGCACTTAGCACATCTACCATAAAAGAAACTACCAGCATTACTGTTGCAATTAATAGAGTTATAACCATAATTATTGGGTAATCACCAGAAGTAACCGCTCCCATCAAGGTAGAACCTATACCTGGCCAGTTAAATACTGACTCAATAACAACTGACCCACCTATAAGCCCTGGTATTCTTAAAAGAATAGTTACAAGGATTGGTCCCATAGAATTCCTAAAGGCATGCTTTAGATATACCTTCCATTCAGGTATTCCCTTGCTTCTTGCTGTTTTAATGTATTCCTTATTCATAACATCTAGCATAGAATTTCTCGTATATCTTAAAACTGTAGCTATCATTCCCAAAGATAAAGCAAGCGAAGGTAAAAAAAGTGAGTTCATCCTATCAGAAAAGGATGCTGCTCCATAAATATTTCTTCCTCCAACCGGGAAAATTCCTTTTTGTAGGGCAAAAATATCAATCAAAATAATACCAAATAAAAATTGTGGTATAGATTGTCCCAAAACCCCTATAACTCTTCCTATGTAATCTATAGGCCCATTTTGGTTTACTGCAGAAATAATTCCTAATAAAATACCTAAAACTGTTGAAATTACTAGTGCTGCTATAGCAAGTTCTAAAGTTGCTGGCAATTTTTGGGCAAGTATTCCTGATATTGCTTGTCCATTTATTATTGAATAACCAAAGTCTCCTTTAATAATGTTTGAAATCCATCTACCATACTGAATAATTACAGGATCATTTAGACCATAGGTTTCTCTCAAAGATTCTTTAATAGCTTCATTAGATGCAGCTTCTGGTGGTACTAGATAATTTATTGGGTCTATTGGCATAAATTGTAGAGCCATGAAAATTAAAAATGATATTACTATTAGCATAGGTATCATAAATAATAACTTCTTAAGTATGAACTTAAACATTCCTCCACCCTTATCCATATCTTCCTCCTTTTCTTATGCTTAATTATTAAGAGCTGTTGCAAACTCATATTTTTACAACAGCTCAATATTAATTAGTCTTATTTAAGTTCCCAGTTTTCAAATCCTATATCTGTTGCGAACCAAGGATTACCGAATTTAGCATCTTTAGTATCTACTACATCAGAGTTTGTAAAGATAACATTTTTTAACATAAAGATTGGCATTTTTGATAAGTCTTTTGATTCAACTTCTTGTAAACTTTTTAATAATTCAGATCTCTTAGCTTGATCAGTTTCAGATAAGAATTCGTTATAAAGGTCATCATATTTTTCTTGGTTTTCTTTACCCATGATTTTTGCGAAGTTAGCATTTGTTGACGCATATTCTCCGTACCATTCTTCGTAAGAGAAGGCTGATAAACCTTTAAGTGCTATATCATATTTTCTTATATCAAACAATTCTTGAGTAGCATCTCCTGCAAATTTTTGTACATTAACATCTATACCAACATCTTTTAAATTTTGAGCAATTGAATTATAAAGGTCAACTGATGATTGGTCTGCCATGTAATATCTAAATTCTAAAGGTTTATCTTGTTTAAATCCAATTTCTTTTAGAATTTCTTTTGCTTTTTCAGGATTATAATCATACATTTCAATGTCTGTGTTTTTATTTTCTTTATCACTTGCTGGTACACCATAGGTTGTTGGTGTTGATATGTCAGCAAACAAGTTGTTTGACAAGCTTTCTCTATCTATAGCATAATATACTGCTTGTCTGAATTTTGGATCTTTAATAAATTCATTAGCATTTCCATCATCTGATCCGGTTTCATTAAATACTAGATAATAGTAAAACAATGTATCTACTGTTTGATCTTGCCAGTTATCCTTTTCTTTCATTGAAGATATTTCAGTAGGTACTTTAGAGTTAAAGAAATCTGCTTGGTTTCCTAAAATAGCATTAAGCTTTGCATCTGATGGTACTATATTAACTACAACCTTATCTATTTTTGGTTGTTCCAGTTCGTAGTTTTCATTTGGAACAAGTGTTAGATAAGAATCAGTTACAACTTCATCTACTTTATACATACCATTTGTAATAGGTTTTTTCCAAAAGTCAGCTGTATTGTATTGAGTCATATCAACACCCTCAAAACCATGTTGTGGTAAAATAGCAAATTGAGATAAAACAGGAATCATATTACCAACAGATTCATCCATTTTTAAATTAACATTTTGGCCATCAACTGTAATACCAGCTACTTCATCAGCTTTTCCATCTTTGTAATCTTGTGCACCTTCAATTCTTGAAAAAGCATTAGTATAGATAGAGTTAACTTTTGCTCCTTTTAAAGCACCTTCTATAGAGAATTTAACATCTTCTCCTGTTAAATCTTCTCCATCAGACCATTTTAACCCATCTTTTAATACAAATTCATAACTTTTTCCATCTTCTGTTTGTTCATAAGAATCTAGAAGATCAGGAGTAAATTCTTTTAATTCAGCATCTGCCTTAAATAGAGATCTAAAACTTATAACCTTATATAAATCCCCTCTATTCCACCAAGGAGTATCAAAATTTGTTCCTTCACCTTGTTTATCAAACAAAGTAGTCAAAACTTTTTCATCTCCTTCAGCTGCTGGTGTAGTTACCTGTGTTTCTGCAGTTCCAGATCCTTCAGTTGAAGTATCTTTATTATCAGTTTCGTTATTACCACATCCTACAAAAAGTAGTGATGTAGCAAGTAAGAGCGCTCCTATTGATCTTTTTTTCATATTTTCCTCCATAAAAAATTAAGATAAAGTTGAAAACGATTTTTTAATTTATAAATTCCGACTAGCCTCCTACTTAAAACTTAAGGACTAATCATTTCTCTTATATTATAAGCAATATTGAAAATATTTTCAAATAATATAATAATTTAGAAAGTATTTTTATCTAGTTTATATTTCAACGTTACAGCAACTTTCAATACATAGATTTTCAAAGACTCTTGAAAGTAGAAGTCTTATTAAAACTTTATACTATAAATTTTATCTTGGAAGTTATTTTTTATAAATTAATCATTAGTATACGAACTATTTAGTTTTTAATATAACGTTTTTATTTAAAGGTAGACTGAACATAGGATCTATTTTTAATTATTAAATAAAAAATAAATTTTAAAAAAATTCATAATATTTAAAATTTTTCTATGAAAATCTATACAAATACACTTACAAAGTTAATAGTACTCAACCATATACTTACTTAAGTATTTAGACTTAGAATTGGGTAATATTAAGTAAGAGGTAAAATATGAAAATAGTAGTTATTGGTGGAGTTGCAGCAGGTGCAACATTTGCGACAAATTTAAGAAGGTTATCTGAAGAAGTTGAAATTGTAATGTTTGAAAAGGGTAGAGATGTATCTTTTAAAAATTGTGAAATTCCTTATTACCTATCCGGCTATATAGATGATAGTAAAAAATTAATAGCAAGAGATATAGAAGTTTTTAAAGAACAAGATAATATTGATGCTAGAAATTATCATGAAGTTATAGAAATTAATAAGGATGAGAAATTTGTTATTGTTAAAAATCTAAAAACAAATGAAGAGTTTAAAGAAAATTATGACAAACTAATTATAGCAACAGGTGCCTATCCTAATATTCCTAGAGGGGTAAAAGGAGTTGATAAAGAAAATGTATTTGTTGTTAAAGATGTTGTTGATGTAGAAAATATAAGAGAATATGTAGAGAAAAATAATGTAAAAGATCTCACTATATTAGGTCCTGGATTTATAGGTCTAGAGTCTATGGAAAATTTAAGGCATTTAGGGCTTAATATTAATCTATTAATAAGAAGTAGGGTATTATCTTCAAATATCGATGAAGAACTTTCCGGATTTATAGAAGAGAATATAGTAGAAAACGGTGTAAATATTGTTAGAGGAAAAGATATTTCTGAAATTCATGATGATAAAGTTATTTTAGATGACAATTCAGAACTTAAAAGTCAAGCTGTAATCTTAGCTATAGGTATGCATCCTGTAAGTGATTTAGCTCAAAAAGCTGGACTTGAAATCGATCAAAAAACTAAGGCAATTATTACAGATGATGATTTTAAAACTAGCAATCAAGATATCTACGCTATTGGAGATGTTACTCTCGTAGAGAATTTTATAAGTCATAAGAAACAAAAGTTAGCATTAGCCTGGCCTGCCCATAGACAAGCTAAATATGTAGCAAATCACATTATGGGAAATAAACAAAAGAAAGAATCTTATATTGGTGCCTTTGTTCTAAGATGCTTTGACTATAATATTGCTGTAACAGGACTAACAGAAAAGGTCTTAGATGGTCTTGATATAGAATTTGATTCTACTCTCATATCTCATACCGATAAAGTATCAATAATGAAAAATGTTAATCTTATGTATATGAAAATTCTTTTTGAAAAGAAAACAGGAAGAATACTAGGTGCTCAAGCTATTGGTAGGGGGAATGTAGATAAAAGAATTGATGTGGTTTCTGCTATGATTAAATTAAAAGCAACAATATATGATCTTAGAGACTCAGAACTTGCTTACCAACCACTATTTTCAAATACTTTTGATGGAGTAAATATTTTAGCAAATCAAGCTTGTGATATCAAAGAAAATGAGCTCAAACAAGTAAGATTAAGAAATTTAGAAAATGTCTTAGATGATTTTGAAATCTATGATTTAAGAAGTAAAGAAATTTTCGAAAAAAGACACTTGAAAAATGCTAAAAATTTACCATTTTCAAATATTAGAGAAAACTACGATAATCTAGATAAAAATAAGAAAATTTTACTCTATGATAGAAGTGGGCAAAGATCTATTAAAGCTATTAAAATGCTTAAAAATAAAGGCTTTGACAAGGTATACTTTTTAGAAGGAGCTTGGATTTTCCTTGAAAAATATAATAAATTAATGAATTTAAATCTTTTAAGTAAGTAGTATCAAATTTTAAAAACGAACGAATTTAATTTCGTTCGTTTTTTATTTATTTAAGTCTATCTATAGCTTCCCTTGCCTGTTTTATAAGATTATAATCAGATATAAAATAATCCATATACTTTTCATTAGAAGCTTGTTTTAGTCTTGCTGATGTATGGAAATTTCTAATATTAGTCTTTTTATAAATCTCTTCTATATTTTCATAAGTTACTACAGAACCTACCATAATTTCTATCTTATTACCATATACCTTTTGAATTTTTTCTATAAGCTCAAGTCCTTGTAGAGCTTTTGGTGTTTGTCCTGATGTTAAAATTCTTTTAAAACCTATTTTTATAATATCTTCTATTTTTTCTTCATAATCTTTAGAATAGTCTATTGCCCTATGTAAAGTACAATCAAAAGGTTTTGCAAGCTCTATTAATTCTTTCATTCTTTTGATATCTAAATTTTCATTTTTATCTAATATTCCAAAAACAAAGCCATCTATCTTGAAATTTTTAAAGATTTTTATCTCTTCTTTCATTTGAAGAAACTCATCCTCACTATAGCAGAAATCTCCTTCTCTAGGTCTAATCATAATAACTTTTTCTATTTTATCTTCTTCTATAAGCTTAACCAACCCAACTGACGGTGTAAGTCCATCAAGTGCTAAAGAAGAACAAACTTCCACCCTATCAGCTCTTGCATTTTTAGCGTTTAAAAATGACTTATAAGAATCTATGCATATTTCTAGTTTCATTTTTACTCCTTTTTCTTCTTTATTCAATTATATAATATAAAGTAGAATCCACTTAATTTGATTAAGATAAAGTTAAACTAAACTTTTTAACAATGATTTTTGAATTAATAAAAAACTCCTCAAAATTTTATTCTTTGAGAAGTTTTTTATATTGTTTTTCTTCGTTTTTCTTATCACTTTTTTGATTGCTTTCCGATCCTTTTATCTTTTTAATCCTTACAATCTTAATTCTAGTGTCTTCTATATGAATTATTTTTAGTTCATATTCCTTATATTTTATTACTTCCTTTGTTCCATCTTTAGGTACATGTCCAAGTTGGTTGATTATGAATCCACCTAAGGTGTCAAAGTTTTCATCATCTTCATCTATTTCTATAGATATTTTTTCATTTAAATCTTTAATAGATGTTGATCCTTTTACTATATAAGTATCCTTGGTAGTTTTTTTGATATCTGGCATGTCCTTATCATAAAGGTCGTCTATATCTCCAACTATTTCTTCTATCAAGTCTTCCATACTTACTATCCCGGAAAAACCACCATATTCATCTATAAGTATTGACATGTGGATATGGTCTCTTTGCATTTGTTGGAATAGCTTGTCTGTTTCTATCTTATCTGGAACAAAATGTGCAGGTTTAAGTATCTTTTTTATATCTACATTTCTAAGTCCAACTCTACAGGCTTCTACCAAATAGTCTTTTGTATACATTATTCCCAATATATTATCTATATTATCTTCATATACAGGTACTCTAGAATGCCTTACTTTTAGAAATTCATCTAGATATTTTCTATCTTCATCTCCTATATCTATCATAAAAACTTCTGTTCTAGCAGTCATGACCTCTTCTGCCCAAACATCATCAAAGCTCATTATAGAATTAATCATTTTAGATTCTAAAGGTCTTATTATACCCTGATTTTCTCCAACTTGAACTATGGATTTGATTTGCTCTGATGTAACTTCTTTTTCTATAGTTTTTGCCTCTATGCCAAATACATTCATAAAAAAAGCAGTTATCCCATTTATAATTTTAATCAAAGGTGTATTTATAGCAAGCATAAATTTAATAATTCCTATTGTATTAGAGGATAGTCTGTAAGGATTTCTAACTCCTATTCTTTGTGGAATTTTGTTTGAAAAAATCATATTTACAAGTACATAGAGAATTATTACCACTAATATCAAAAGATTTTTATAGAAATCACCGTCAGTATTTTCTACTTTCAATAGATAATCTCTTACAAATATCAAAAGAATCACACCTGTTAATATGTCCATAAAAGAGTCAAAAAAGGTATGAACCTGCATAAGTTTTGACTGATTTTGAGAAATCTTTAAAAGTTCTCTAGCCGATTCGTCATTATCCTCGTGGATCTTATCTCTCAATCTTTGATGGTTTAAGGAAACTACTGCTGTATATATAGATGTTAAAAAACCATTTATGGCTATTAACAAAATTATTATTAATACTTTTATCAATATCGAATAGACCCCGCCTGAGTCCATATATTCACCTACTTATGTATATTATTTTGTATGTTATTAATAGACAAAAAGACGCGTTTAAGGGCGCCTTTATATGTCTAATTAATTTCTACTAGTTCGTTTTCTATCTCTTCTTCGTCAGAAATTAAATCTTTTACCTTCATGAGTCTTGCAATAGTTGATCTTTCGTTTTCTTCTAGTTTGGCCCTAATATATTTAATAGTTTCTTCCAAGTCTGGAATAGTCCTATATTCTAGGGCATTTACCCTACGTCTAGTTCCTTCGATTTCATCAGCCATTAGCTGACAAGTCTTTTCTATTTCAGCAAGTTTTAAAAGTTTATCCATTACCTCGTTTAGACCTTCTATAGCCTGATCAAGTCCTCCCGAAGTTTGGGCATAACCATAAGGATAGATAGATTTTTCCTTATTTTCTCCCTTATTTACTTGAAATTCCATTTTTGGAATTCTAACACTCATTACATTTTTGATTTCTATATCAAGTCCTATCTCTTGTGTAGGAAGACTTACAGCTTCTTCAAGAAATTCAGGGCTCATGAAGCTTGATGCAACAAGAAAGTCCTTGAAAGAACCAGAAAGTAAATCTTCCACTTCTTCTCTGAGGGCTTTGTTCTCACGAATCAAGTCTAGAAATTGTCTCATAAGCTCATCTTGTTTATCTTTTAATAGCTTATATCCTCTCTTGGATACAGACAATCTCTTTTTTAAGGTATTTAGATTCATTCTTGTCGGTGTTACACTAAGCCTTGCCACGATTAATTCTCCCTATCTAAATATTTCTCGATAAGTTCATCATCGATTCTCTTAAGTTCTGATCTAGGAATAATCTTTAATAGTTCCCAACCCAAATCAAGAGTTTCTTCTATGGACCTGTCAGTGTAGTAACCTTGGTTGATATATCTTTTTTCAAACTCTTCTGCAAATTTTGCAAAGGCTAAGTCTGCTTCTGAAAGAGCAGAGTCTCCCAAAATCTTTTGTAATTCTCTTGCATCTACACCTGATGCATAGGCTGCATAAATTTGGTTCATGGTATTAGCATGATCTTCTCTGGTTTTACCCTTTCCTATACCCTTATCTTTAAGTCTTGATAAGGATGGAAGAATTTCTACTGGAGGTTCTAGACCCTTATTATATTGTTCTCTTGAAAGAATAATTTGTCCCTCAGTAATATATCCTGTTAAATCAGGAATTGGGTGTGTAATATCATCTTCTGGCATAGTAAGAATAGGAATTTGTGTTATAGTTCCTGGTTTTCCTTTTAGTTTACCAGCTCTCTCATAAATTGTAGAAAGGTCTGTATAAAGATAACCTGGGTATCCACGTCTTCCTGGAACTTCTTTTCTTGCTGCAGAAACCTCACGAAGTGCTTCTGCATAGTTGGTCATATCTGTCATGATTACCAAAACTTGCATGTCTTTTTCAAAAGCAAGATATTCAGCCGCTGTAAGGGCCATCTTTGGTGTTGCAAGTCTTTCTATAGCAGGATCATCTGCTAGGTTCATAAACATAACTGATCTATCTAAGGCTCCTGTTCTTTCAAAATCTTGTAAGAAGAATTGTGCCTCTTCAAAGGTAATTCCTATAGCAGCAAATACTACAGCAAATCCTTGGTCTTTACTTAAAACTTTGGCTTGTCTTGCTATTTGCGCCGCAACGTTATTATGAGGAAGTCCTGATCCTGAGAAAATTGGTAGCTTTTGTCCCCTAACAAGAGTATTAAGTCCATCTATAGTTGAAATTCCTGTTTGGATAAATTCTGATGGATAATCACGGCTTACAGGGTTTATAGCCACTCCGTTTACATCTCTTTTTTCTTCTGGAATTATATCTGGACCACCATCTATAGGAACACCAAGTCCATTAAATGAACGTCCAATCATATCCTCAGATACTCCTAATTCCAAAGGTCTACCTAAAAATCTTACTGAAGTTGCTTTAAGGTTTATTCCTGAAGAACCTTCGAAAAGTTGAACCATAGCTTTTTCTTTATCTATTTCTATAACTCTTCCTCTTCTTCTTTCTCCAGTTTGAAGTTCTATATCTACTAGCTCTTCGTTTGAAACCCCTTCAACACCTTCAACAAGCATTAAGGGACCCACTACTTCTGTAACTGTTTTATATTCTTTTAACATTAATTGGCCCCTCCTTGTACATTTTCTAATTCTTTCACTATATCTTCTTTGATTTTTTCAAATTCACCCAGATTTTCTTCTTTGATAAGTTTTGATCTTGTGATTCTTTCTTTTACTTCTAATTTTTCAATTTTTTCAAGCTCAACTCCCTTTTGCATAGCTTCTAGGGATTTATCATAGAAGTAAAGAATAAGATCAAGCATATCGTCTTGTTTTTCAAGTGAACAATATGTGTCTATATCATGGAAGGCATTTTGTTGTAAAAAATCCTCCCTTAAAGATTTTGTTATATCAAGTTTTAACTTATCATCTTCCGATAAGGCATCTCTACCTACAAGTCTTACTACTTCTAATAATGAAGATTCTTGTTGTAATAGACTCATCGCTCTTTTTCTATTGGTTGAAAATGATTCATTTACAGTACTATCTATGTGGTTATCCATCTTATCTTGGTAAAGTGAATATGATTTTAACCAGTTGATAGCTGGGAAGTGTCTTTGGTAAGAAAGGTCATAATCAAGTCCCCAGAATACTTTTACAATTCTAAGAGTCGCTTGGGTAACTGGTTCTGATAGGTCTCCACCTGGAGGAGATACAGCTCCAATTACTGAAAGTGAACCTTGATCATCTCTATTTTCTCCTAAAACTTCTACCCTACCAGCTCTTTCATAAAAATCTGCTATTCTTGATGCCAAATATGCTGGGAAACCTTCATCTCCTGGCATTTCTTCTAAACGTCCACTCATCTCACGAAGAGCTTCTGCCCATCTTGATGTAGAATCAGCCATCATAGCTACTGCATATCCCATGTCTCTGAAGTATTCAGCCATAGTTATACCAGTATATATTGAAGCTTCTCTAGCTGCTACAGGCATGTTTGAAGTATTCGCTATAAGAACAGTTCTTTTCATGATTGATTCACCAGTTTTTGGATCTATAAGTTCTGGGAATTCATTAAGAACGTCTGTCATCTCATTTCCACGTTCACCACAACCTACATAAATAACTATGTCTGCATCGGCATATTTTGCGATTTGGTGTTGAACTACAGTTTTTCCTGAACCAAATGGTCCTGGTATAGCTGCAGTACCACCCTTTGCTACAGGGAAGAAGGTATCTATTACCCTTTGTCCTGTTATTAGTGGTGTATCTGGGTCAAGTTTTTTCTTATAAGGGCGTGGCTTTCTTACTGGACAGTTTTGAATCATATTTATTGACTTATCGCCATCCTTAGTTTCAAGAAAACACACTTCTGAATCTACAGTAAATTCCCCATCAGAAATCTTTTTAACTTTTCCTTTAAGTCCATCAGGAACCATGATCTTGTGAGTTATTACAGTAGTTTCTTCAACTTCTCCTATAATATCTCCACCAGTAACATAATCTCCTTGTTTTACTGTAGCCTTAAATTCCCATTTCTTTTCTCTATCTAGTGGTTCTGAAGTTACTCCTCTTTTTAGGAATTCTCCAGCCAAGTCTTCTAGCTTTTCTAATGGTCTTTGAATACCATCATACATTTTTTCTAACATACCAGGTCCCAACTCTACAGAAAGAGGATGGCCTGTTGAAACTACAATGTCTCCAGGGCCTATTCCTGTTGTTTCTTCGTATACTTGGATAGAAGCAACATCGCCTCTCATTTCTATAATTTCCCCGATAAGTTTATCATCAGATACCTCGACCACATCATAGATATTTGCATCAGAAAGGCCTTTTGCCTCTATAAGTGGTCCTGATACTTTGGTTATTTCTCCTTTGTTCAAATTAGGGCTCCTTCTAGTTCAAAATGTTAGCTCCAACAGCTTTTTCCACACTCTTGTTTATATCTGCCATTCCAATACCAAGGCTTCCCTTGTTGGATGGTATGAGGATTATTGCTGGAGTCATTTTTTCTCTATATTTGTCTATAGTTGATTGGATTTTTTGCGCAAAAGCTTCTGTTATAAATATCACACCTGTATCTTTTTTAGCGAGTTCATCTATAAGTTTTCTTGCATCTTCTCCATCAACTGCGGTATATACATCAACTCCTAGTGCCTTAAAACATAACACTGAGTCTTTATCACCTATTACTGCTACTTTATACATAAGATTCACGCAACCTTTCTTTGATAAAGTCTCTTGATAAAGAGTTTAGTTTTGAAATCAATATTATTCTTAAATTTTTTATTTCAGTTTCTTTGGACACTATATAGGCAAAAATAACTTCTGGACCGTAGGTTACAGTCTTGGCAACTTTTACTGTATCCATTTGATAGTCGTCTATAGCCTTTTCTAAGTCTAGCATAGCATCAGATGGATTATTTTTTTCAAAAGCTCTTTCTACATATTTATTTATCTTATATCTACTAAAGCTTTCTTTGTATTGTGCCAAATCTTCATTTAAAAGTCCGTCAAATTCTTTCAAGTCTATATTGCCCCCCTCTATCAAGGCCATATCCAAAGTTTTCTTGGAAGCTTCTTGCATGTTGGCTCTAAAAAGGGTTTTAATGTTGATTAAATCTATTTTATCCTTAGTGAAATCAAGTAAAAAGTCAGACTCTGACTTTTTAGCTATATCAAGGAGTCTTTCAAAATAGTCTTTGTCCAAAGAAATATCTATTGTTTGAGGATCTTGACTTTCTTTATATAAATCTAAGGCTTTTTGAGCAAATAGGTAGTATATATTATCTGAAGTTTTTTTCTTTTCATCTTCTTTTAGATATTGTTTTAAATCTACTGTATTTAACTCGCCTAGGTCTATATAAGTATGAGATAAATCCTCTCTTAAAATCACTTCTTTTACTACAACTTTTAAGTTGTGAAAAATGTATTGTTCTTTCAAATATTGAATCAAATAAGAGTTTGGACTTAATCTTTCCATAAGCCCATAAACTCTATTTAATTCTTTTGAAAGCATGTACTCGTACTCTTCATCCCTTCCCATCTTTTGGATACTATCGTTGTAGACAGTATCAGAAAGAGATGAGATTGTTTGGTGAAGTGATTCTTGGTCTATTAGTCTATCCATTTGAGCCTTGGTAAGAAGATCTTTCTCATAGACTCTAGTGGTTGCAGATGCTTGGATAAATTTCTCTCTATCCATTTAATCACCTCACTTAAAAATTTTTTCTATTACTTGTCTTTCAAGTTCATCTTTCTTGTAATCAATTAGGGATGAAAATCTACTGTCATATTCAATTTTGCCTTTTCTTACTACAAAACCTTCTTCTACAGTTTCTTCTGAAATTTTAAGATTATTTAGATCAATTTGTGTAAATAAATCTTTTTTTCCATCCTGTAATAGAATTTCAGAATTTTTAACATCCATTTTCTTTAGTGAATTTAGAACATATTTTTTGTAGTTCTGATCACTTATATTTTTTAATTTTTCTTTTAAACCTTCTAAAACTGAAGTAACTACATCATTTTGGGCCTTGATTTTTATATCTCTAGCTTCTCTATTTGCTGTTATTTCTGAGTTTTTAATCAAAAGCTCAGCCTGATTTTGTGCAGAAAGAATCATATCTTCAGCTTCTTTTTTTGCATCTTCTTCTTTACTTTTTATAATCTCTTGGCCTTGTTCTTTTGCTTTTGATAGTATATCGTTAGCTTCTTTTTTTGCATCTTCTTTAATACTATCAAGTATTAAATTAATATTATTCATAAGTTACACCTATTATGCACGTGTAACAAGTAGTAGTGAAATTACGAATCCTAAAATAGCATAAAGCTCAACCATTACAGAAAATACAATACCTCTTGTAAATTCTGGTTCGTTCTTAGCTAAAATATTAACACCACCAATAGCTACCTTTGCTTGGGCTACTGCTGAATGATATCCAACGATTCCTACTGGAAGTGCTGCCATTAGGTAGTAAAGTCCTTGTTGGAAATCTACATCAGTACTAAGACTAGACATAATCATAAATCCGATTACGAATCCATAAAGTCCTTGTGTACCTGGTAAAAGCTCTAATACTAATGCCTTACCAAATTTTTCAGGTTCTTCTACTGTTAGGCCTGCTGCAGCCTCACCTACCATACCTACACCCTTAGCTGATCCCATACCAGATATAAGAGCTGCTATTGCTACTGCTAATGCACCTAAAATTATTCCACCATTTTCAACTAAAAAATTACTCATTTTTTCCTCCTCTTATAATATTAACAAAATTGGTATCTTCTACCATCTCACGGAATTTTTTTCCTCCGCCTTCATAAAATTTATTAAACATTTCTACATATACAAGTCTTAGTGAGTGAACATATCCTGATAAATAGGATAAGAACATATTAAATAGTTGGAAAATCACAAAGATTATTGTACCTGCAATAAATCCTATAATTCCACCAGAGCTTGTAACCATTCCTACAATCATATTTACAGCATAAGCTACGAAACTACCTGATAAAACTAGGGCCATAAGTCTTAAGAAACTTACGAAATCACCTATCCAGGAACTCATTCCATATAGATCATATAAACCTATAGCAGCCTTTGCTCCAATAGATTTTGATTTTCTACCTGCAGTTAACACTATTCCTGCCATACCAATAATCATCACCCATTTGGCGATTGGTTGATTGGCGTTTGGAATTTTATCCGCAATCATTGCTAAAAATGCTGCGGCTCCTCCTACTGCCATATACCAAAATCCTACATCAAATACTGCATCTAGTACTTTACCATCTCTAATTAGCATATACCCCTTTATTCCTAGGGCAAAGAACATTGCTATAAATGCTATTATCAAGGATAAAACTATAAGCGTGTTAAAGTCTTTTTGTACATCTACAAGTCCATTTAAAGGAATAATACCTCCAAATATTGAACCAAAGATTAAACCAAAGACTGATGCAGACGTTGCCATCCACATAACAAGTTTTACCATTTTTCTTGTGCTCTTGGCTAAGTCAAGTTTCTTTAAGGCAAATAGACAACCCAATACTCCTAGAATTCCATATCCTAAATCCCCTATCATGAAACCTGTATATATAGCATAAAATGGTGCTATAAGTGGGGTAGGATCAAGTTCATTATATTTTGGTAGAGCATAAGTATCCACAACTGACTCGAAAGGTTCTATTAGCTTATTATTTTTTAGAATAATAGGAACATTCTCATCGTCTTTTTCTGCTTGTTTTACATCTAAAGAGAACTTTCCTTCTCCTAGAGCCTTATTTAAATCTTTGGTAAATTTTTCTACTGTATCGCTTGGAATATATCCTTGTATATAGTCGATCTTTTTAGTTTTTAAGAAGTACTCTAAAGATTCTTCTTTTCTTCTAAGATTTAATAAGTAGGAGTGATAAATTTCTAAGTCTTTTGAATGACTATTATAGGCTCCTATTTGTTTTTCAAGTTCTTTTATTTTCTCTTCATTTTTTTGTTTTTCTTGTTTTGATCTTGCTAAATTTTCTTTTATAGAACCAGTATCACTAATTCTAATCCTAGAAAATCCATTTTCTCTTAAAAATTCCTTATAAGGTTCTTCATCTTTTTTAGATGAAATTACCACCACATAAATATTAGAGTCTCTTTCTGAAATCTTCCTTACTAGGGCTGATTCTATATTTGACTCTATCAAATTTTTGTTGAAATTTTCAAAATATGATTTTGGAATCATTCCTGTTTCCAAATAAAATCTTTTGGAATCATAAAGGTTTTTTAAATCTACATCTATATCTTTCCATACTTCTATGTCATTGATATGAGATTGTAGGTTTTGATTTTCATTAACCTTCTCTTCTCTTTCATCTACCAGTTTTTTTATTTCCTTGTAGATATTCTCAAATTCAATCTTTGATGCAAGATTATTTAATTCATCTAGGGTTAAGTTTTCAATCCCCATAGATTTCTTAGTATCTTTTTTTGAGTCCTCTTCATATTTTTTAATGTTTTCTCTAAGAAATTCAAGTTTTGATATATCTTCATCAATTCTTCCTATGTTTTCAGAATTTTTGACCTCTTTAATGTAGTTCTCCTCATCGGAAACCTCAAGATCATTAAAATGAACATAGTTGAAATTTTGAAGTATATCCAATAGATTGGATCTATTATAATCGAAAGATAGCAAGTTAAACTTATCCATTTTAACTATTGCCATTTTCTACAATCCCTTCTATTAGTTCATCAATTATTTGGTTGATTTTTGGCTCATCTTGTTTTTTTATTTCAAGTGCCTCATCTTCAGCCTTTGAAATAATTGGTTTCTTGTTTGCTTCAGCCGAACTTTTTGCAGTCTCTAAAATATCTTTCTTTTTAGATTTTGCATCTTCAATAATAGTAATGTAACTATTTTCTGCTGTGGCCTTACTGTCTTTAATAATACTGTCAGCCTTATCTTTTGCTTCTTTTACTATTCTTTCAGCATCGATTTCAGCCGACTTTACTAAATTTAAAACATCTTCAGCCATATTTCACCTCCTATTTCTTAATCATAATTTCTAATAAAATAATGATCTGTGATATAATCTATTGTACCGTATTTTACCAATAATTTATAGTAAAATTATGAAAAAATAAACATTATCACGATATTTTTTACATTTTTATATTAAAAATATAATATAGTATATATACTAAGGAGAAAATAATGAAAAAGTTTTTATTTATTTTTTTATCAATTCTACTGACTTCTTGCTCTTTAAATGATAAAAACAATAATAAAAATACAGAAAATTCAAGTGTTTCAAACGAAATTTCAAGTGCAGGAAATATAAAAGAGTTATCTATTTCAAGTAAAGAAGGCACATCACAAAATGATAAGAAAAACTCAAAGTATTCCTACAAATTAGATGAAGATAAATCTTATAAAAAAGATCCATCTTTTTATGTAAATAGGATGCTTTTTACCTACCCTTCAGAAATTTCTGCAAAAGAAGGAGATCCTTATAGTCTAGATGATCTTAAAAATTTAGACTACGAAAAAGATATTTATTATGGACTTTTAAATTTTAGAATTCCTCAAAGAAGCGAGGTTTTTTCATCTGATACAGGCTTATACGCTATAGATTTTCCAGAAAGTGAAGAATACAATATAAGTATCTTTTTTAAAAAAATATTTGAAGATGGAAGATTTTCAAGATCTGAAACAAAAGATCTTCTTTATCCTGTAGCTTTAAACTTCATGGAAACAGTTAAAAACAATAGTAAAGAAGAAGTTATACAAAAACCTTATGAAATCTCTAATCCACAAATGAATGCCTATTATTTTATAGGACAAACTGATAAATATACCCACACTTATGTTTTTGTAGCTAGTCCAAATAATATAGTTTTTTTTGATATAGTTGAGGAGAGAAAAAGTTCAGATGCTTCAAAATACATAATGGCTGACTTATTATCAACTATGTATATAGAAACCGAAGATCCTATCAACGTAAAGAAAAACTTAGATTCTTTTAAAGATAAAATTGACATTTACGCAACAGAAAAAATAGATTTCGACGGTTTTTCTTTGAAAATTCCAAAAGATATGAAAAGCATTCAAGATGATGATAAGCTTAAAGCATTTTCTAAGGAAGTTAATGGAGATTTAGTTTCACAAATTCTACTAATGAGAGTTCCAAAAGAAGATAATGAGGACCAAAATCCTAGTCTTGATGATATATTTAATCAAACATCAGGAACAAACCTACCACCGGCTTATATAGTATCTATGGGGCAAGTTGAAGATGAAAAAATAAATGATATGAATGCTATACAATCTGAGATAAGAATCTATATGGATAACTATACTGCTCAAGGCGTAAAAGTTTGTGTGGAAACTGAAACTGACTTTTTAACAATTATAATTACTGGACCTATTTCAAATTCTAACGAAATTAGACTTTTGACTAAAAACATTTTAAATACTTTGGATTTCCAATAGAATAAAAAACTCTTATAAGAAATTAAAATTTCTTATAAGAGTTTTTTTATTTTTCTTCAGTTAATTCTCCATCAATAATTTTAAATACCCTATCACAATAATCTATAAGTCTTGTATCATGAGTTACCATAACTATAGATACTTGCTCATCTCTTGTAAGTTTCTTTAAAATTTTTACTACATCGATGGCTCTTTTTGTATCAAGAGATGCAGTTGGCTCATCTGCTAAAAGTAAATCGGGTCCTGTATAAAGTGCCCTACATATGGCTGCTCTTTGCTTTTCTCCACCTGATAAGTCTTGAGGATAATTATCTTTTCTATCATAAATTCCTAGAGATTTTAAAAGTTTTTCCGCTCTTTGTTTATCAAAATCTCTTTTTGCGAACTTATCAACTAACTTAAATTGGTCTTCTATAGTTAAATAAGGTACTAGATTAGAAGTTTGTAGTATAAATCCAACCTTATCAAATCTAAGCTTATTTAACTCTTTTTCACTCTTGGTATCTATTCTTTCACCATCAAAATAAATTTCTCCATTTGAAGGCTTTTGCAAGCCCCCCATCATTGTAAGCATAGTAGACTTTCCTGATCCTGACGGACCAATTACAGCAACTAATTCCGATGGCTTTATGGAAAAGTTTGTAGGCTTTAAGGCCTCAATTTCAGATGATCCATCTTGAAAAAATTTATTTACATTTTTAAATTTCATTATTTCCATGTTTTACTCCAATACTTCCAAGGCTTCTACCTTGCTTACTCCCCTTACAGAGAAAATAGCTCCCAACAATGTAAATATAAACATCAATATGGATATATATATATTAAATTTCAAGTTTGATTTAAACGGCACTGCTGCTGGTAAGAATACTTCTGATAGATAGGTCAATCCAATACCTAAAAGAATCCCGACTAAAGATATAATTAAAGTCTGTATTATAACAGATCTTCCTATATAAGAAGATGATATACCTTGGATTTTTAAAACTCCGAAAGTTTCTTTCTTTTGCATGGTTATAATATATATGAAAACTCCTAATACAATAGATGCTATAAGGATCAAAAATCCTATCATCATAACTAAAGTCAAGTTTTGTTCAGTTTTTCCTGGAAGATTTTCTATAAACTCATCTTTAGTTAGAATATCATAATCATCGTTTTCTTCAATTTCTTTATCATCATGAATTATAATTCCGGATATTCTTTCTGGTGGTGTATAGGTAGGCTGAGTTGTCTCATCTGCTTCTTCATCACTAGTTGGATTAAAGCTCATTGCATCACTAGAGGCATTTTCCAAAGAAGTATAGAAAACCGGACTTACAGAAAATTTAGATTCTTCTGTAAAACCTACAACTTCATATTCCTTCTCGCTTTTACTTAGAAGAATCTTATCTCCAAGTTCAAAACCTTCTTCATCTTTAAGTGATATAGATCCTATGACTTCATTATCGTAATTTTTAATTTCTTCACCCTCTACTAACTTAGGAAGTGCCTTGGAATCTTTATCCAGACCTATCATATAAATATTAAGGGTATTATCTTCTGTCTTCTCACCATTTCTATAGGCAATAGCTGCCGATATATTAATAGGAGAAATATCATGGTCTTTAAAGTCATCTTCTGCTGACTTGTCTAAAACTGAAGATAGTATATTATTATTGGTTCCACTTTGTAAAACAATCCTATTTGCATCCCACTGGTCTACCGCAAGTCTATTGGATCTTGCAAGACCATAGGCTAAGCCTGTTAGGAAAAATACTAAATATGATATCAGGAAGACTATAGAAATAATTAAAATAAATCTTCCCTTTTCTTTTTTCATTTCTTTTAATGCTAAAAACATAAATTCCTTACTCTTTCTTTTTAATGTTAACATATTAATCATACCCTTTAAATATAATATTCAACTATTTTTTATCTTTATTCGGAAATAATTTTTTTTGAAATGAAAATTACTGGCTAGAAAGTTTCAAAGCCAGTAATTTAATATGATTTTTAATTTTTTATAGCCTCTATAATATAAACAAAAGAACCTACCAGAAATACTAAACCCAAAACATAGATAGATAATAAAGAAATACTTGAATTTATACTCACTATTCCTATCACAAAAATCAGTCCAATGATAGTCCCCATCATAACCTTGTATGCTTTAAAAGATGCCTTATACGTTTCAAAAAGTTCTCTTTCATCCATAGTAGCCATAAATTTTTTTGTAAATCTCATATCTAAAACATTATCATACTTTTCAGGATTATAATATTTTAAAAACTTTACCACTACAGATTGCATAAAAGCAAGATATATATTACTTGCAAAGAATAACCCAACTACTATTACAAACTTATAAAGATCAAAGTCAGCTTGTAAAATAACCTTATAAAAGTTAAGCATTAGAATTATTGGAACAATCATTCCTATAGAAGTAAGTCCAATAGAAATCGATAAGTATTTTTCATCTATTATTCCATCATCTTTTTTAAGATCTTTTAAAACTTTCTTCTTTCCTACTATATAGAAAAAAAGTGCGGCAAGATCAACTACTAGAATAAAGGATATATATATCAAAAAAATATTTCTATCTATCCTTTTTTGTAAATTTACAAAAAAATCATATATTATTTGTCCTATACTAAACGAAGAACCTATAAAACCAGTAACTATTCCACAAATCGTTATTACAATAAGAATTAATATAAATTTTAAATTGCTTTTGTTTTTCTTCTTCATCCTAATCCTCCACATAGGTAAATATTTCTTCTACACTTCTCTCCAATACCTTAGCTAATTTCAAACACACCGTAATCGAAGGATTGTAATCCCCTCTTTCTATAAGAGAGATAGTCTGACGACTTACTCCGACCAAGTCTCCCAATTCTTGTTGGTTTAAGCCCTTTTCGTTTCTGAAATCTTTTAATTTGTTTTTTAAGGGCATTTGCTTCCTCCTTTTGACAACTATCTTTGTCATTATTATAAGATATGACAACTATAATTGTCAAATTTATTTAAAAAAAAGACTCTTACATTTTGTAAGAGTCCGAAATTTATAGCTTATTTTCTAAAATCTATTATCGTAATTTTCCATTTCTACACAAGCAAGTCTATATATAGTTTCATTTACTGGAACTTCTAGTCCCAATTCTTTTGCCTTTCTTACTACTGCTCCATTTAAAAATTCTGCTTCTGTTTTTCTTTGTTTTTTGGTATCTTGAGCAGCTGATGGCATAATATCATTATAGATTCCTTCTTTGTGTAAGACATATTGGTCAAATAATTTTTCACTATCAAAATTATAGCCAAGCTTGTCAGTAACCATTATAAATTCATCAGATATTTGCTTTAATATTGCTATGGCATTTTGATCTTTTGTAGTATATTTTGTGGAAAGATGCATAATAGCACAAGGGAGATTATATATTGCGTTTACATATAACTTTCTCCACATAATCTTGTCTACATCTGGATTTATCTCACTTATTATACTATTAGAATTAATGGCTTTTTCTATATTTTTAAAGACTTCTTTATCGTGATTTTTACTTACTGGTCCAAAAATAATATTGGTTTTATCCCAATCAATATTGGCAGAAATCACTCCCGGTTTTTCAATAGCAGCTGAAATATAAAGAATTCCTTGGGCAATATTTTCATCTTTTATATGTTTTTTAATTATATCGACATTTCCTATACCATTTTGTAGGGTCATAACTACTGTATGGTCTCCAATAATATTCATATTTTCCATTAGTATTTTTTCTGTATCGTATCCTTTTACAAGAATAATAACCAAGTCTTGGATATCTAAATCTTTTGACGAAGTTTTTGCTGATGAAACCTTCACAATGATTTCTTTATTATTGTTGTCTTTTATTTTAATACCATTTTCTGAAATCTCATTCATATGAGCTTCATATGGGTCTATTAGATTTATTTCGTTTTCTGAAGAAAATGCACTAGCTACCATGCATCCCATGGCACCAGCACCTAAAATCGTGATTTTCATTTTATACTCCTTATATCTTTTCTGTTATTGAAATAGTTTCTAGTAAATATTTTACCCTTATGTTATAAAATATTTAAAATAAAAAATACTTAAAAGGCTATATGCTGTAGTTTATTCTTCCTTGAGGCAATATTTCATCAAATATATTGGTGCAATAAATACTCCCAAACTATTATAGAATCCAAACATATAAACCCAAGATTTAATATCTGTAGGTTCTTTCTTTTGTGAAACAGATGCAGCTGGTTGATTTGTAAAAAAAGCAAGCGACATATATATCCATAATAAAAATACGATCACATTTGACTTTATATAATCTCTTAGCAAATAATAGATTCCAAAGCTTAAAAATGCCGATATTAATAAAAAAATAAGTGCATGTATTACTTGAAAAGTCTTATGGTTTGAATCAATCTCTATATCTTGAATTAATATATATTTTAAAAATTTTAACATAATACCCCCTTATATTTTTTATTATTAAAATTATATCAAATATTTTTAGAATAAATATAATAAACTTGTCGAAATATTACTGTTTATATCTATAGGTTTATATGAATTTTTAGATAGATTTTATTAGTTTAATGTGATAATCTTTAATAAAACACATTAAATTTTTTTAAGTAGATATATACTTTAAGTGGAGGAAAATTATTATGAATAAACAAATAAAAATTTTTTTGCCAGCTTCTCTTTTGATATTATTAAGTACTCCTTTAGGCAGAGTATCTGTTAATATTTTTTATGCTAGCAAAAACTTGACAGGAGAGTACGATATAATTTTAAAATCATTTATTCACTCTTATATGTTACTAGGTGTATTAATTTTTAGTATAGGCTTAATTGAATTATTAAAAAAACAGGATAGGTAATTTAATAAAAACAGCCTTTAAACTATGTTCAATAGTTAAAGGCTTTTTATCTTTTTTGATTATTATAAATACTTCTTTTCAGATATTGTTAGAAATTGTCTTAAGAAGAAATTTAGTCAGCAACACTAAGGCTGATCTAGGTTTATTTTTATAAATCGTCTTCTATAACTGATGATTTAGAATATGCTGATACTTTTCCTTCAAAGAAGTCTGTTTTTACTCCATTTGGATCGGAGTATTCTGCTACCCATTTCATAGATTGTGGTTCTTGTTCATAACCTGGATATAATACTCCTAGACTTAAACCTTTAGCTCTTAAGTTTCCTAGATATTTAATATAGTCTTCAATCATTTGATCGCTCAAACCTTGAATATTATCTCCAATAGCATATTTACCCCACTCAATTTCACTTTCTACACCTTTTTTTAGCATATCTCTATAGAAATCTTCATGTTCTTCGGTAAATAAGTCTGGTCTTTCTTTTCTAATATCATTAATTAAAGATCTAAATAACCAAAGATGTGTATTTTCATCTCTGTTTATATATCTTATTTCTTGGACAGTTCCTGGCATTTTTCCGTTACGTCCAAGATTATAGAAGAAGGCAAATCCTGAGTAAAAATATATACCTTCTAATATATAGTTGGCTACCAAAGCTTGCATAAATCTCATCTCATCATCATTTTCTAAAAAGTCGTTGTATTGGTCTCCAATAAACTTATTTCTCTTTAATAAATGATCATCTTCTTTCCAAAGATAAAGAATTCTAGTTCTTTCTTCTGGTGAACAGATGCTATCCAAAATATAGGAATAAGATTGTGAGTGAATAGCTTCTTGGTAGGTTTGTATTGCCAAACATAGGTTTACTTCATTTGCTGTTATATAGGTTTGTAAGTTTGGTAGGTTGGCTGTTTGTATAGAATCTAGATATGTCAAAAAAGAGATAATCATGTCATAGGCTCTTTTTTCATATTGGTCTAAGTTCCTATAGTCCTTTACATCTTGGTTTAGGTTAATTTCTTCTGGAATCCAGAAGTTGTTCATAGCCTGTCTGTACCAATCATTTGTCCAAGTATACTTTACATTATTAAAGTCGTTAAGATTTGTGGTATTACCATTGATAATTTTTCTTTTTCCAAGATCAATATCTCCATCTTCATTGAAAATACCACGTTTTAAAACTTCTTTTTGTTTACTTTGTTCCATTTTTTCTCCTTTTCTCTATGAAGCGCAAGAGTCACATTCTTCTACTTCTAATGACTTCCCTCTTACATAATATATACTTTTTACCTTAGATTCCCAAGCTTTTATATAAATATTTAAGATTTGTCTCATTGTATAGTCTGTTGTTATATAGATATTAACACTTTGAGCTTGATCTATATGTCTTTGTCTTACTCCTGCCATTTCCATAGAAATATTTTGATCTATATCATGGGCATTTTCATAGAGCCAGAAGGTTTTAGTTGTAAGTCCTGGTGCTACTCTTGGTACAATAGCTCCTTTTTTTTCTTCTAGGAAATATCTAGACATAATTGGATCTACTCCTGCAGATGTTCCTGAAATAATAGAAGTAGAACCTGTTGGAGCAACTGCTAATAGGTATCCATTTCTAAGTCCGTTTTGATGAACTTGATCTTTAAGTTCGTTCCATCTTTGGGAATCATAATCTCTAAGTGTGAAGTAATCTCCATTATCCCAATCTGATCCTTTAAATACTTGGTAGGATCCTTTTTCTTTCGCTATTTCCATAGAAGCTTTTATTGCATAATAGTTAATATCTTCATAAACCCTGTCTACAAACTCTTTGTGTGCTTGTTTATCTGTCCACCTAATGTCGTTTTGTACTAGCATATGGTGGTAACCACTAGTTCCAAGACCTATAGCCCTATATCTTTTATTAGTTACATTAGCATATGGTGTTGGATAATAGTTTAAATCTATTACATTATCAAGAGCTCTTACTACTGTAGATACAACATTTTCAAGTTCCTCTTTATTATTTACATCTATATTTCCAAGAGTTAAACTTGCAAGGTTACATTCTACAAAGTCTCCTGGTTTGGTTTTGGTTACTATGATTGGATCTCCATTTTCATCTTCAATTGTTGTAGATATTGTTTCTATAGGGCTCATATTTTGAGCTATTTCTGTACAAAGATTTGAAGAATAAATCATTCCTTTATGTTTATTTGGATTTGCTCTATTTACATGGTCTCTATTGAAAACAAATGGAGTTCCTGTCTCTGTCCAAGATTTAATAAGCATCCTTACCATATCCTTTATAGAAATCACTCTTCTTGAAATTTCAGGATCCTTTACTAGTTTTTCGTAAAACGCTTCAAATTCTTCCCCATAAGTATCTTCTATGGCTTTACCATATTTCTTCTTTACTTCATGTGGATCAAACATATACCAACTAGCATTTAAATCTTCTTTACATAATTTCCAGAAAAGATCTGGAACACAAACTGCTGGGAAGATGTCATGAGCCTTCATTCTATCATCACCATTGTTGGTTTTTAGGTTTAAGAATTCTGGAATATCCTTATGCCATAAGTCTAAATAACAAGCTACAGCCCCTTGCCTTACTCCAAGTTGATCTACTGCAACTGCTGTATCATTGGCAAGCTTAATCCAGCGAATAACTCCACCTGCTACACCTTTAAATCCTCTTATATCAGAACCATTAGCTCTTACCTTACCAAAATAAAGACCCATTCCTCCACCATGTTTAGAAACTTCAGCAAAGTTTGTTATAGATCTATAGATTCCTTTTAGAGTATCTGGAACTGTATCTATAAAGCAGGATGAAAGTTGGTTATATGGCTTTCTCGCATTAGTCATGGTTGGAGTTGCCATAGTTACCTTAAGCTCTGATAGAATATCATAAAGTTTTTTGGCGAAACTAACCTTGTCTTTTTCACAAATAGCAAGGTGCATGGCTATTCCCATAAACATTTCTTGAACATTTTCTATAAGTTCACCTTCATGGGTTGTAATTAGATATCTTTTTCTTAAAAGATCTAATCCTGAATAGGTGAAAAGATTATTTCTCTTAAAGTTAAGATAGTTTCCAAGTTCCTCCACTTCTTCCAAGGAATAATTTTCTAGCATATATGATCCATAAAGCTTATTTTTATCTAAAAATTCTACCTTGGTTGCAAAGTCTACTATTCCATATTTTTCTTCACTAGCTTTGATTTTTTGGTCTATAGCAAACATCAAAAATCTTGCTGCTATAATTTCCCAATCAGGAGCTTCTTTACTTGTTAGCTCACTAGCAGCCTTGGTTAAAGCATTTACAAGTTGCTCTTCTGTCATATTTGGTTTAGTAAATGATTCAAATTTCAAGTACAAGGACTCTATAGGATATCTTTGATTATCAAATTCTTCTTGAATCTTTTGAATAATATTTAAAACTTCACTATCATCTATAAATTGAGAAAAATCTTTTACTACTTTTCTATCCATGCTATGCTTGGCACGGTAGAGAATGTATGATTTCACTTCTTTATAGTAATTTTTATCTATTAGTTGCAATTCTACAAGATCTTGTACCTCTTCTACACTTACTATATGGTCTTCAGGGTATCTTTCTTTAATAGTTTTGACTATATCTCCAGACATTTCTTTTAGCTTGTCATCTTTAACTATAGATCCTACAGAATCAAACGCCTTAGAAATGGCTCTTTCTATCTTTTGTATTTCGAAGTCAACAATTTGACTATCTCTTTTTTTTATTTGCATTTTATCACCTTACATCGTTAATTTATAAACACTATATATTGTATGTTCCTCTTGCTAATCACTAATAATAATACCATATATTGAGTACTACCACCAAACTAGAGCTTTAGAATTTTTTTATATTTTTTCCAAATAAAGATCGGTAATTTTCAACGCTTAGTGAATTAAAAATTACCGATTAAGATTATTTTAGTTATAAAAGTAAAGATTCCTAAAATACTTTTTTGATCCTTACTTATTTTTATCTTTAAACTAAAGGTTTAGTGAAAAGATAATCTACTACATCATCTTTTATAACAACTGTATCTGCTAACATATCTACCATAGATTGCTTGTTTTCTGTATAAGCTATGATTTTATCTAGGATTTTTATTTTTTCTTGTATATATC
>JBQDYR010000002.1:14407-33180 GCA_052105355.1 Anaerococcus sp. | reverse complement strand
AGTGGGAGATTAAGTAATGGATAGGATATATGGTAGAAAATCTGTTCTGGAAACTATAGAATCAGACCAAAAAATAATCAAAGCCTATATTCTAAAAAACAAAAGTGTAGAAAACAAAAGCAATATTATTGGAAAAATTGTTCAAAAGTTAAGAGATAAAGAAATAACTATAGAATTTAAAGATAAGAATTTTTTTGATAGCATTGATGGAAATCACCAAGGTGTTATGGTAGAAGTCGAAGACTTTTCTTATAAAGATCTTACTTCCATAAAAGATTGTGAAAGAATTATACTTTTAGATGAAGTTGAAGACCCACACAATCTGGGTGCTATTATAAGAAGTGCAGAAGCTTTTGGCTTTGGAGCAGTTGTAATTCCTGAAAGAAGATCAGCTAAAGTTAATTCTACAGTTTATAAAACCAGTGTTGGGGCTATAAATAATATAGATATAGTTATGGTAAAAAATTTAAATAGAACCATTAAAGAATTAAAGAAAAATAACTTTTGGATTTATGGTCTAGCTGGAGAAGCAGAATCTTCAATTGGTGAAATTGATCTTACAGGAAAAGTAGGTCTTGTAGTAGGAAACGAAGGTAAAGGGCTTTCTAGACTTGTAAGAGAAAATTGTGACGCACTTATAAAAATTCCTATGCTAGGAGAGGTAAATTCCTTAAATGCATCAGTTGCATCTGCCATAGCCATCTATGAGGTTACAAGGCAAAATGGCTTTAACTAAAAGAGATATACTCTATGTAGATGGCTACAACGTTATAAATTCATGGGCAAATTTAAAAAGTTTATCTAAAGAATCCTTAGAAGAAGCAAGAAATATGCTCATAAGTGAGATGGCAGAATATTCCTCTCTTTCTGCAGAAGAAGTTGTAGTGGTCTTTGATGCCTATAGGTCAGATTCAATAAAAGAGACTATAGAGAAAAAGCTGGGTATTACTATAGTATATACAAAAAAATTTCAAACAGCAGATACCTTTATAGAAAAGGAAATGCATAGACTTGCAAGACGACACAATGTAAAAGTTTGTACTGATGATGCTCAGATTCAATCTCTAGCCTTTGAAAGAGGTGCATCAAGAATAACGACTTTGGAACTTTATAATGACCTTTTAGATAAAAGATTAAAAATAAAAAGGTCAAATAAAAAAACATTTAATAAGAATTTTGACAAGTTTCCTTTATCAGAAGAGCTTTTGGATAAATTAGAAAAAATAAGAGAAGAACTATTGGATAAATAAAACTTGGTAAGATCCAAGAAAAAACTAGTTTTGGTAATAAATTCAAGCTTACATAGGGTAAGACTTGACTCTCAAAGATTAAATTACTATGACACCTTAGTCTCATTTGCTAATTGTCTCATAGTAAGTCAAGAGGTGGTTATATGGATAAAATAAATTTACAAGATGAGTCTATACTTGAAAAATTCAGGGAGTTTTATAATCCTGAGGAAGAGATAGATTCTGAAGATGCAAAGACACTCTATGAAGAAATGTCAGAAGAAAAGAAGGAAGACTTTAATGAATTTCTTTTAATTGAGGAAGAAGTTCTTGAAGAAGATGCTAAAGAAGACTTTGTTGATGATGATTTTGATTCTTTTATAGAAGAGGATGATGAAGAAGATGAAGAAGATGAATCTTTAGGAACATTTTCAAAAAGAATGACAAATTCTATAGTTGCTAGAAAAAGAAATGATATAATAAGACTTTCTGACCTAACAAATGAAGAAATTGTAGAAAAATTCCAAGATGGAAATCAGAATGCTCTAGGAGCTTTGGTAGATAAAAATCAAGGACTTGTTAGATCTAGAGCTTCATATTTCTACAGGTCGCATGGAAATGACTTAGAACTTGAAGACTTAGTTCAATCAGGCATGTTAGGTATGATAAGAGCTGCGGAGAAATTTGACCTTACTTTAGGGTATAAATTTACAACATATGCTTATAAGTGGATAGATAAGGCAATTCGAAAAGCAATTAACAAAGAAGGTCACACTATAAGGATACCTGCTGGTAAATATCTAAAGCTTAATAAACTCAAACAAATTCTAAAGGCTAATCCTGAAGCTAGTGATGATGAGATATATGCAATTTTAGAAAATGAAGGAATAAATAAGAAACAAGCAGATGACTTATTTTTAATAAATAGAAATCAAGTAAACTCCACATCATTAAACATAAATTTGGATAGTGAAGATTCTACAGGTGATGAGCTTATGGATATGGTTGGAGATGATTCAACTCCTGTTGATGATCAGATTTTAGAAAAAGATATGGAAATGTTCTTACTAAAAGCTCTTAATCAACTAACAGATAGGGAAAAACAAATTATCATATATAGATATGGACTTGATAATGAAAAGCCAAAGACTTTAGAAGAAATTGGTAAAATTTATAATCTTTCTAGAGAAAGAATCAGACAAATTGAAAATCAAGCCTTAGGCAAGCTTAAAGAATATTCAGATCAAGAATAATACTAGACATAAGGGACTCTTGCAAAATAATAAGATTGGTTAACCTAATTATTTCTGTAAGAGACCTTATTTTTTATACTTTATTTGTGTTATAATAAAAATGATAATTTTCAAAAACAAATAATTAATTTAAAAGAACATATATTTCTTTGATAAATTAATAAGGAGGTCCTATGATTGAGGTACAAAACCTAAGTAAAATTTATGAGAATTCTAAAGTAGCTGTTGATGATATTTCCTTTAAAGTAAAGGGTGGAGAAATATTTGGATTTTTGGGTCCAAATGGAGCAGGAAAATCTACTACGATTAAATCCATAGTAGGAATAATAAAAAAAACTAAGGGGGCAATTACAATTAATGACTTAAGTCTTGAGAAAAATCCTTTAGAATATAAAAAGCAATTTTCTTATGTTCCAGACAATCCAGAGCTTTTTGATAAACTAACAGGAAATGATTACATCAACTTTATATCTGATATATATGAACTAGATGATGATACAAGAAAACAAAGACTTGAAAAATACTTAGGTATTTTTGATATTAGAGATGCAATGGATCAACAAATTTCTACCTATTCCCATGGTATGCAGCAAAAACTTGCCCTAATAGGAGCTCTTATTCATGAACCAGAAGTATTTATTTTAGATGAGCCTATGGTAGGACTTGATCCAAAATCTTCTTTCAATCTCAAAGAACACATGAGAGAAAGAGCTAATGCAGGAAAAACTGTATTTTTCTCAACCCACGTTATGGAAGTTGCAGAAAATATTTGTGATAGGATTGCTATTATTTCAAATGGTAAGATTGTCGCATTAGGAACTATGGAAGAATTACATGAAAGAAGCCACAATGAAGGAAGTCTTGAAAGTCTATTCTTGGAGTTGACTAAAAATGAATAAGAGAATGTTTGCAGTAGCTAAAAAAAATTTCAAAGAAAAATTTATAGGTTTTTTTCCTAATACAAGAATGCCAGGTATGCCCAAAAATCATATCCTAAGGATTATAGTCCTTCTCATATCATATCTACTTATGGGAGTATTGTCATTCTTTATATCTGAACTTTTGGCGACAATCCTAGTAGAAAAAATGCACCTAGATGAATCATATTTTACCTATTCAGGAATACTAATAACAATAGCCTTACTTATATATTCAAGCTTTGAAATAATTTCTGATTTTTATGAATCAAAAGAAACTGAAATAATGCTATCTTTTCCTTTAAAAGAAGACGATATATTTTTAGGAAAACTTATAGGTAATATAGCAAGTGATGTAGACTATTTTATATTTTTAGCTATAATATTTACAGTATATTTTACAAAAGTTGGATTTAGCCTTATAAAAGTATTTATAGGAATAGTATCTTTCGTATCTTTGATAGTAATAGCATATAGTATTTTGTGCTTATTAATAATGGTAATAATGAGATTTACTAATGTTAGAAAGTATAAGTTACTCTTTAAATTTATAGGATATGGTCTAGGACTTGGAGTCTTTGGCCTTTACTATTATTTTATATTTTCATCTAAAGATTTTGATTTTGCTGAAAAAGATATAGATAAGCTTATACAAAGCTTTAGTAACCTTAGAGAAGGTATTGAGAACTTTTTCTATCCATCAAAACTTTTTGGTCAGGCTATAGGAAATGAAGACTATATGTCCTTTGCCATTCTTATAGGACTTGGTATTTTATCTTTCTTGCTTGTAAAATTCGTTGCATCAAAGATTTACTTTGACTCTATTATAGAAAAACAAAGTGAAAAGACTAAGAAAAAAAGAAAAACTACTAAAAAAACAGATTTAAAAGCTTCAAGTCAAACAATGGCCCTAGCAAAAAAAGAATTTATATCAGTAATTAAAAATCCAGTCTATCTTTACCAATCAGGTATCTTGGTTGTTATGGTAACGGCCATTTTGATAGCAAATGGTAAGAATATAAATATATCTGAAATAGAAAAAGAGCTTAGTGGTCAAGGTATAAGAGATTTCCAATCATTATTCTTAGGGATAGGATTAATTATGTCAAGTTTCTTATTCTCTAATAATGTAAGTGCCTTCACTTCTCTTTCTAGAGAGGGAAAAAGCTTCTATTTAATTCAAACCCTACCAATAGATCCTAACTCAAATGTTTTGGGAAGATTTTTGGGACTATATCTTATAAACTTTATAGTTTCAGTTCTATTATCATTGGTAGCCTTTATATTCATAGGTTTAAGTATGGCCCAAGCACTCCTTTTATTTATAGGGATGATTTTTGGAGGGATATTCTCAGTTTTCTATGGTCTTTTTTGGGGAACAAAAAAGATTTATACAACTTGGGCAAAACCTTCAGAGCTTAGTAGGACAGGCTTTATAGGATTTATTATGTTTATTGTATCTTTAGTAATAAATGCGGTAATATACGGACTAGCTTTCGGAATATATTGGATTTCAGAATCATTTATCCTAGCCATCCTAATGGTCATGTTGGGACTAATAATAGCATCTGTACTCTTTTATCTATTTACAACAGAAAGATACAAAATAGGATTTTTCGACGTGAAATAAAAAAATAAGGGGAATCTCTTAAGGGAGTTTTTACTTTGAGATTCCTTTTTTGTTAGAAAAAATTTAATCTTTTGGTATAGTATTTTTTAAAGAAAAAGGAGATTTTATGCACAAAGAAAAACCATTTATATATATAGATACAAACTTTTCATTAGGAGATGCACTTATGCTAAAGTTAGCATTTAATTCATTCGATTTTGAGATTGTTGGAATTTCAACGGTTTCATCCTATATGGATTCCAAATTTGCGGCGGAAAATATAGTTGGTTTAAGTGAAAGAGAAGAATTGTTTTTATCCGTATCTTCTGGAGCTACTAGAAATCTTAATGATCAAGAGATTCTTCTTAAAGGAGAAAATAAGAGAATTTTTACAAATGAGAAAGATTATGTTGAAAACGAAGATGCAGAAAAGAATCTTTATAATTTGGCAAAAGATTGCGGAAAGATCGACATTATATGTACAGGACCCCTTACCAATATTGCTAAGGCTCTAAGAGAATATCAAGATTTGGAAGATTATATAAACCACATATTTATTTTAGGATCAACGTTTTCTACTGGTGATGTGACAGGAGATGCAGAATATAACTTCTTTACAGATCCTATAGCAGCTGATGAAATTCTAAACACTGGTATAGAAATATTTATTCTACCATTAGAAATTTATAAGTCTCTGATTTTAAACGATAAAATTTTGGAAGAATTGCCCAAAAATGACAAAATTGTGAAGAAAATTTTAGAAGTTTATAAAGAAAAACACAAAAACCTAAGAGATTTGGCTCCAGTATTACTCCTCTATCTAGTATTGACACCAGAAGCCTTTATCTTTGAGCAAGATGGACTAAAGGTTTCTACAAAGAATAGAAGAGGCAAGGTTATTAGAACTGATAAGAGAAAAAAAGCCTATATGGCTAATAGAGTAAATGAATCTTCCTTCTTTGATTTTATAAAGGCAAGCTTATGACAAAAATAAAAATGCCAGGGCTTAGGATTTTAAAAACGGCCCTTGCGGTGTTTTTAACTCTCTCACTTTCTTATATTAGATCTAGTGAAGCCATACCGTTTTATGGTGCAATAGCTGCTGTAATATGCCTTAAGTCTGATGTAGATGGAACTATAAAGATAGGAGTAAATAGAGTGATAGGAACACTTATAGGAGGATTTACGGGACTTATCTACCTTTTAACCTTCAAAAGTATGAAACTTAATCCATATATAAATTATGCATTAGTTTCATTGGTTATAATTTATTTGATTTGGCTTATGTCAAATTTAAATAAACCTAACGCCATAACTATCATGTGTATAGTATTTATATCTATAACCATAAACCACGGAGAAAGTACAGAATTTCCTGTGGATTTTGCTCTAAACAGAGTTATAGATACTTTAGTTGGAGTTTTAGTTGCAATATTTATAAATTGGTCAGACTTCGAAATTAGAAAATACATAAAAAATAAAATTGACTCTTGAGTAGATCACCTAGGAGTCTTTTTTAATACTTTTAAATATAGAAAGTTAAATATATGATAAAATAGTTGTAAATGAAAGATATAGAAGGAAGGCTTATGATAAGAATAGATAATGTATCCAAGTCATTTGGAGACTTGAAAGCTTTGGATGAAGTTTCCTTTGAAGTCCAAAAAGGAGATGTATTCGGAGTTATTGGACAAAATGGTGCTGGAAAGTCCACACTTTTTAGATGTATGATGAACTTTTATGATGAGTATACGGGTTCGTTTACTTATAATGGTATAGACATGAAAAAAATACCCCTTGAAAGAATCGGATTTTTGCCAGAAGAAAGAGCCCTTGCTCCAAAAAATACCATAAAGGATGAAATAAAATATTTTGCAAAACTAAATAAGATGAAAAATCTAACCGATAATTTATTAGAAGAGTGGTTTAGTTGGTTTGAGATTAAAGGTTCTTTGGATGATAAAATCAAAGATTTATCTAAGGGCAACCAACAAAAAGTTCAACTTTTGTGTGCTCTAATTTATGGACCAGAATTTGTAATCCTTGACGAACCATTTTCAGGTCTAGATCCTTACAATATTAGTCTTTTGGAAGGAATAATCAAAGAGATTAATAAAAAAGGAACTACAATTATATTTTCATCTCATAATATGGAAAATGTAGAATCTCTTTGTAATAGACTTATTATGCTCAAAAAGGGAAAGATAGTCCTAAAAGGAAGTCCAAGAGAGATTAGAGATTCTTATGAAAGAAAGAAGCTTGTTATAGAATCAAAAGAAGATCTAAGTTTTTTGGAAGATGATCAAATAGAATCCTATAAAAAAGATGGAGATTTTTGGACATTTTATCTTAAAGATGAAGAAATAGGAAAAGAGATTTACAAGAAAATTTCTGAAAAATTTTCGTATGTTCCCTTCTTTTCTCAATCTCCACCAACATTAAATGAAATATTTGCAAGAAAGGTAGAAGAAGATGAGTAGATTTTTAACAGTGGCAAAAAAAACTTGGAAAAGGCAAATGAAATCGGCATCTTTCTGGTTTATGGTTTTTATGCCCTTTATAGTTCTTGCTATTTCACTAGTCATTGGATATTTTGCCAATAAGGATTCATCAGATAAAAAAATCGCTATAATAGCAGACAATCAAATTCAAGATATGTTTAAGACAAACGAAGTTATAGACTTTGTATTTACAGATCAAAAAACTGCAAAGAAAGATTTAGAAAGTAAAGATATTACAGCTTACGCAATTGTTAAGGTAGAAGAAGGAATTTTAGATATGAAGTATTATTCTTCAGGTATAGGAAGTATTTCTTCAATATATCTTGAAACGGTAGTTAAAAATATACAAAATTCTATTAACAATCAAAATGCAAACCTATCAGAAAAACAGGCAAGGATCTTGACTAGAAATCCAAGTATAGAATATTATAGTGTGAAAGACAAGGTGTCAAATCCTATTTCTACAGCTCTTTACTTTATTATGACACTTGCTATGTATATGTTTTTAATTATGTATTCCAATATTATGATTATGGACGTTGCAGTAGAAAAAGGAACCAAGATGTTAGAGTTTATATTTTCATCAATTAGGCCTAGAACATATTTTGCAGGAAAGATTTTTGGGAATTTGCTTGTAATTTTAACTCACGGAATGATATATATGCTTTTTGGACTTATAGGTTTGGGGATAATAAGAGCTACAGATATATTAGGGAAAATGGGACTTTCAATTCCTGAATATCCTAATCTATTACAGACTGTACTAATCATGATTTTGTTCGCAGTGTTTGGTATATTGTTATACATGATAGTTGCAGCTATGTTAGGTTCTTTGGTTTCTAAACAAGAAGATGCTTCCAAAATGGCCAGTCCTCTTATGATTATACCTATAGCTTGTTATGCACTTTCATTTTTCTTTATGGGAAAAAATCCTAACATGATAATGAAAATCCTAAGCTATTTGCCATTTTTCTCAACATTCTTCATGCCAATGAGGATGATTTACTCAGATGCTAGCATTTTTATAGCGACAACTTCTCTATTGGTTTTATTAGGATCAATTATCATAACGTACTTTATATGTGCCAAAATTTACAAGAAAAATATATTAAATTATTCATCAGATAAGCTTTTTGGAAGAAATAAAAAAGTGAAATTAAAAAAGAATATAAAAACAGATAATAGAAAATAGAAAAGATTATGAGAATAAGAAAAATACAAGAAGAAGATATAAATAAAGTTTTAGAAATCTATGTTATAGCTAGAGACTTTATGAAAAAAAATAATAATCCTAATCAATGGGGAAAATATTATCCATCACTAGAAACTTTAAGGGAGGATATGAGAAAAGAAGTTTCCTATATTTTAGAAGATGATCAAGAAGAAATTCAGGGGACTTTTGCCTTTATTATTGGAGAAGATGAATACTATAAGTATATAGAAAATGGATCTTGGTCCAAAGATGAAACCTATGGAACTATACATAGGATAGCTTCTAATGGAAAAATTAAGAATGTAACAAAAATTTGTTTGGATTTTTGTATAAAAGAGATATCTTATCTTAGAATTGACACCCATAAAGATAATATACCTATGCAAAAAGCTATAAAATCCTATGGGTTTAAAAAATGTGGGATTATTTATGTGAGAGATAAAAGTCCAAGACTAGCCTTTGACTATTATAAAAAAATTTAAAAGAAAAAATAGCTGTTGCATGTATAAATTTATTATGCAACAGCTATTTTTTATTTTTTATAAATTTTGTAATTTATACCATCTACAAGATCTACATCATAATTAGTATTTGAAAAATATCCTTTTAAAAATTCGTATCTGTATTGGTGGTAAGTAGATTCTTCTTTTTTCATCTCTATGTTTTCATCATCTTTTATTTCAAAAGATCCATGGTGGTCATGGTCGTGACCTCCTTGACAAGTATTGTCTAGAGAATCTTTTGGATCTATGAAGGAATCATATTTTTTGTGAAGATTAACATTTGTTACAAGATAGAGTTCGTCTTTTTCCATCATTGCTGATAATCCATTATCACATGGCATACCGTCAAGAAGATACATATTTAAATCGGAAAAAACTTCTTCATAAGAATTAAAGTTTTTATTATCAGACATTTTTTGACCTAAATTATATAATTTTTTTTCAGGATTTTCAGAAAGATTGAGTGCCATACTAAGCCTGTTTTCAACAATGTCAATCTTAGATGCTAAATAACCATGGATATTATCTTGATCGATTATTTTTTCTAAAGGTTCATTTGAAACTGGTGGAATTTTTTTATCTATTATTTCTGTTTGACCATCCATTAAAAAAGATGTTATAACATCTTGAAATTTTATTTTTTCATACATATTATAGTGGATTGGTCCTAAAGTTTTACTCATTTATATCACCTCTTTTGAATTTTACCATAAATTTTTACTATTTCCTGTATCATACGTTACATAATTGAATTTTCATAATATTTTCAAATAATGTTATAATTATTTTATTAAAAGGGGGATTTTATGAATAAATTAAATACAAAAAAGTTAACTTTGCTGGCATTATTTTCGGCCTTAGTTTTTGTTTTTTCTGCATTTTTACAAATACCTATAGCTACTCCTTTTGGACAAACTAGATTCCATTTGGGAAATGCCTTGTGCCTTATGGCTGGAATATTGATGACTCCAGTTTCTGGTGGATTGGCTTCTGGGCTAGGTTCTGTGATTTTTGATCTTACAAACCCACTCTACTTTTCATCAGCACCTTTTACTTTTATCAATAAGTTCGCTATGGGATATGTAACAGGCCTTATTTATCATAAATCAAGAAAGAAAAATAAAAAGACTATGGCCATTGCTGGTGCTCTGGGACAGATTACTTACATTATTCTTTATCTTGGAAAAAACTTTATTAAATCTAGATTTTTATTGGATTTATCAATACAAGCAGCCATGACAGAACTTGTTCAAAAAGGATCTGTTTCTTTATTTAATGGAGTAATTTCAGTAATATTTGCTGTAATTCTTGCATCAGTTCTAAAGGATAAAGTTAAGTACAAGTAGGGTATAAGATTAAAGGAGAATTAATATGATTTATAAAAGATTTAACGATAAATTAGTTATAAGACTACTCAAAGGAGATAAGTTAGTAGAATCTATTAAAGAGATTTTTGCTAAAGAAAATATAAAAGCAGGATCTATTTCGGGTCTTGGTGCAGTTGATAAACTTGATATAGGAGTTTTTAATCCAAAATCCAAAGAATATAAAACTATTAAATTTAATGAAGATATGGAGCTTACATCTCTTGTTGGAAATGTTTCACAAAAAGATGGAGAAGTTTACACCCACCTTCATATAGTTTGTGGTAGAGAAGATGCAAGTACGGTTTCAGGTCATCTTAATGAAGCAGAGATTTCTCTGACAGCAGAAATCTTTGTAAATATTATAGATGGAGAAATAGGTAGAGTATTTGATGAAGACCTTGGCATCAATATTATGGATTTATAATGAAAGCTTTTATTTTTGATATGGATGGGACTATCTTTGATACAGAGAAAGTTTACTACCAAACTTGGCTTAATGTAGCAAAGAAAAGAAATTTTTATTTTGATTTAGAAAGTAAGAAGGAGCTTTCAGGTCTGTCCTACAATGAATCTATAAAAAAGATGATGGATATGTTCTCTATGGACCAAGAGACTGCTGTTGAAGTAAGAAAAGAATTAAATTATCTAAGAGATGAAATTTTTAAGTCCACAGATGAATCTTTAAAGAAGGAAGGACTTGTGGAGCTTCTTTCTTATTTAAAGAAAAAGAATAAAAAAATTGCTCTTGCATCTTCTTCTTCAAGATCAAGAATAGACTTCTTGTTAAAAAGAGAAGAATTAGAAGGTTATTTTGATTTTATAATTTCTGGAGATGAAATAGAAAATGGAAAGCCTCATCCTGAAATTTTTAATAAAGCTCTAGAGACTTTAAATGTTAGACCTGAAGAGACATATATTATAGAAGATTCATATGCAGGACTTGTAGCTGCTAATGCATCTAAGGCATTTTCTGTTTTCATACCTGATTTAGATAAAAGAGATGAGCTTTTTGATATGAGTCAATACTCTTTTGAAGATCTTAGAGAATTTATGGACTATGTTGTAAAAGATGATTTAGAAAACGAAGAGGCAAGAAAAATAGACAAGGATAGGCCAATGACCTTCCTTATAAGTTGTGATAAGTGTAAGCGCGATTTTGAGGTGGATTTAAATACTGCATTTTTTGCGAAAAAAATGGAAAATAATAAGCTTATAGATCCAAACTTTGCAAAAGTTACTTGTCCTAACTGTGGTCATGAGTTTATTTTAAACTATCGTTTTATATATACTGATAGTAATAGAAAATTTATGGTTGTAAATGATCCTAATTTTGTGGAAAGAAAAAATCAGTTAGCTTTTAAGTCTTCTCTTAGACTATTAAATAGGCTAAGGAGAGAAGAAATTAAAGGATTCAAAATAAGAATGTGCAAGCAAATAGAAGAAACTAGAGAAAAAATTCTTATATTTGAGGATGGACTTGATGATAAACTTATTGAAATAATGAAGATTTTCCTAATAGAAGCTGGAGAATTTGACTTTGATAAAAAAGAAATAAAGGAAATCAGGTATGGAGAAAATAGTAAATTTTTAATCAAACTTGATGGAAAAACTTTTGAGATGAATTTTGTAGAAGAGCTTTATAAAACTTTAGAAGAAAAATACAAACTTTATTTTGAAGAAAATATTGCCCAAACTATAGATAAAAACTGGGCTATAAAGTTTATGAAAGATATTTTATGATAGTATACGTAGAAAATTCTAGAAAAAGAAAAATAGTATACGATATTTTGAATATCTTTTATGAAAAAGAAGAGATCATTTTCGATAGGAAAGGAGCCAAAATTCTTATCGGGGATGATTTCCTTGCTTTTAAAGGAGAAATAATACCCTATGGGGATAATCTTTCACTAAAGACTAATCTTTATAAAATATTAAGCCAAATAACAGGATATGAATCACCTTGGGGAATTTTGACTGGCTCAAAACCTTCTAAGCTTTTAAAAAAATATACACTAGATCAGATAAAAGAAAAATATCTTTTAAAAGACGATAAGTTAGAAATTTTATATAAGGTTCATAAAACGGAAAGTATGGAGATTTTTAATAAGAATTCTTTTAATCTTTATATAAATATTCCTTTCTGTCCAACAAGGTGTGACTATTGTTCCTATCCAACCATTGTAGGAAGTCATACAGATAAGTCTGTCTATGTAGACTATCTATTAAAAGAAATTGATGAGATAAAACTTCCTTCAAACCTTAATACTGTCTATATTGGAGGAGGAACTCCTTCTTTCTTGAATCATAGAGATTTAGAAAGACTTCTTAAAAAAATAAGAGATAAATTTTCCTTTAAAGAATTTACTTTCGAAGCAGGCAGAGAAGATAGTCTGGACTTTGAAAAACTTAAAATCTTTAAAGACTTTGGAGTAGATAGGATTTCTCTAAATCCACAAACATTTACTCAAAGTGTTATTGAAAAAACAGGTAGGATACAAAATCAGGATAAGCTAATAGAGCTTTTTAATAAGGCTTATGATCTTGGTTTTATTATAAATATGGATTTTATTGTGGGACTTTTTGGAGAAACAAAAGAAACTTTTAGAGAAAATTTTAAGGTTTTAGAAAGATTACATCCACATAATATTACCTTTCATGCTCTTGCTCAAAAAGTAGGAAGCAAATATTTTGAAAAAAATGTATTGGGTTCAAAAAAAGAATCTCTTATTATATCAGATGAAATAAATGATTTTTGTACAAAAAATTCATATAAGCCTTACTACCTTTACAGGCAAAAAAATATTATTTCTAACCTAGAAAATATTGGTTATGAAAGGGAAAATACTCCTTCTAAATATAATATTTTAATAAATGAAGAGCTTGAAAATATAATAGGTTTAGGTATGAATTCCAACTCAAAGTTAACAAATGGAAAAAAATACAGAAATTCTAGAAATCTAAGAGATTATTTTAAAAATATTGATCTAGATATAAAAAACAGAAATAAAGAAATAATTAACTTTATTAACAATAATTAGCAGAGTAAAATCATAAGCATTTATTAGTAAAGTTGCTATTGAAAAAATAAGGGATGTAAATATCCTTTATTTTTTTTTAGATATTGACAAGTGTTACATAGTGTTATACAGTGTTATACATAAGGAGAATTCATGAAAATAATTATCGATAATAAATCATCAATCCCTATATATGAGCAGATAATAAATCAAATAAAACAAGATATTATTGAAGAAAATGTTAAGAGTGGAGAAAAACTTACTTCTATTAGGTCATTGGCTAAAGATTTAGGTATATCCATTATGACTGTAAAAAAATCTTATGATCAATTAGAAAAAGAAGGTTTCATTAAATCGGTCCAAGGAAAAGGCTCATATGTTTTGGAAAAAAACCAAAATTTTGTTAAAGAAGAAAAATTAAAGGAAATTGAAAGATATATATCAAAAATTGTAGATATTTCAAGCCTATATCAGATAAATAAGGAAGAAATATTGGAGATTTTCGAATATATATATGAAAAGTAAGAGTAGGAGTAGATATGGATAAATTTCATGTGGAAGGTATAAATAAAGTCTATAGCAAATTTTCCTTAAAGGATTTATCTTTTGATTTAAAAGAAGGTTATATAACTGGATTTATTGGTCCAAATGGTTCTGGAAAAACAACAACCATAAAATCAATTCTAAATTTTATAAAAATAGATTCAGGAGAAGTTTTATACAATAATAAAAAGATAGTTAACTTTGATTATTTAAAAGATATTGGAATAGTAACAGATTCCATTTATCTTCCAAAAGATTGGAATATAAGAGAAGTAAATGAAGTTATGAAAATAGGCTATGAAAATTGGGATAGTAATTTATTTTTTAAGCTATTAGAAATGTATAAAATTGATAAAGATTTGAAAGTAAAATCGCTATCAAGAGGTATGACTACCAAGCTTATGATGGCTGTTGCCCTATCTCATAAAGCATCATGTCTGATACTAGATGAACCAACGAGCGGTCTGGATCCTTCTGCTAGAGAAGAATTTAGGGATATTATCCAAGACTATATGGACAAGGACTCTAAAAATACAGTATTATTTTCTACCCATATAACTAGTGATTTAGAGCAAATAGCTGACTATATTTTATTTGTAATGAATGGAAAAAGAATTTTTTATGGTACAAAAGATGATCTTATCGACGAATTTAGACTTATAAAAGGAGAGGAAGGAGATTTTTCTTTAATAGATAGGGATAAGCTTATAGGTAAGAAAAAATATCTTACAAGGTGTGAAGCTTTGATAAATAAAAGAGATTTAAAATTAGTAAATGATAATTTTATAGTAGAACAACCATCACTAGATAATATTATGACTTTCTTTAATAGAGGTGAATATCATGAATGATGTATTTAAAGTATTTAAGATTGACAATATTTCAATAAGACCATATTTGAGCAAGAAAAACTTTTTAATTTTTTCTATAATAATTTTAATAGTAATGATAGCTACAAAAAGTGCATTTACAATTTTGTATATGTTATTTTTCCTTATGATAATGTATCAATCTTATCCATTCTTGCTATCTGAAGATTATGGTTTGGAGATGATTTATAGGATGTTTGGAATATCGAATAAAGATGTAGTAAAAGGTAGGTATTTATGGGCTATAGTTAATGGGGTTATTGTTTTACTATTTGGAATTCTAATATCAATAATTTTTTCTAAATTTTTTAAAGAAAATGATATTGATAATCTAGAATTTTTATCAGTAGCAGTAACATATTATTGGATATATCTTCTAATGATTTCTATCCAATACCCTTTGATGTTTAAACTAGACTATAAGAAATCTAGACAATATTCAATATTTCCTTTGCTGTTAATATTCATAGTAGTGGTATTTTCTTTGAAAGTAGTTGAGATTGAGAAAATTATTGAGTATATTATGGAAAATCTAAAGTTGTTTTCAATATTAGCTATTTTATTAATAGTAGTAATAATTAGTATATCTATCATATTATCAAATAAATTTTATGATCAAAAAGAAATTTAGCAAAAATTTCAAAGGCTATTGTAGATTAGAAATAATTCTACAATAGTTTTTTATTTAAAAAATAGTTAACATACTAATTATATTAAATATAGTGTTAAAAATAATATAATTTCTACATATACAGAATTGACAGCTAATGGTTATTAGCCTATAATACAGTTAATAGGTATTAGCTATAATATAGTAATAGGTATCAGTTTTTGGAGGTGAAATGAGTACAAAAGAAAAAATTTTGTTTCAAGCTTTAGATTTATTTTCTAAGTATGGCTATTCAGATGTCACTATGAAAAACGTTGCAGATAAGGTGGGAATTAAGGCACCATCTATATATAAACATTTCAAATCTAAAGAAGAAATATTTTATATGATTCTAGAAAATGCTATTGTGAGGTTGGATGAAAGAATTCACAATGTGGATGATTACAAGATTATAAAAAATGGTAATATTAGCTTGAATTTAGAAAAGTTAGCTATAGATATTTTTGAATATTTACTCCAAGATGAATATATTTCAAGAGTTAGAAAAATGATTTCTATAGAAATGTATAAAAATCCTGAAGCAATGAAATTTTATGTAGATAAATTTATAGAAAAACCAATGATAAAACAAGAAGAGCTAATTAATTATTTTGGTTTAAGTGGTTATGGCGATATAAAAGTTTTGTCAACAATTTTTTATTCACCAATACTTTTGGCGGTAAAACTTCATGACTCAAATCCAGAAAGAGAAGAGGAATTGATAGAACTTTTAAAAGAGACTTATAAAAAATTAGAATATGTCTTATTTGATAAACAATCATTAAAGGAGGATATATGAAACTTAATTTAGAAGAAAAAATCAAAACCTTTGGGTTAGAGAAAACATTAAAATACATACATAAATCGCCAGAAACTAATTTAAAAAGAGCAGTGGATATTGCAAAAAAAGTCTCACCAAATGCCTATACATCTCAAATTAAAACAATTGAAGAGGTAGTAAATGATCCTGAGCATGTTTATCATAAGTATTTAATAAATATGTTAAATAGGATAAATCCAGATGTTTTTGATACCTTTGTGGTAAACTTTCTATTAAATGCAACCTTATTTACTGAAGATCTAAAAAGAGAATCTAGAGAAAAATATAATTGTAATGTTCCATGGACTATTTTACTTGATCCTACCACAGCCTGTAACCTTAGGTGCAAAGGATGTTGGGCAGCAGAATATGGAAATAGTTTAAACTTATCTACGGAAGAAATAGACGATATTATCAAACAAGGTAAGGAATTGGGAATATATTTCTATATATTTACAGGCGGAGAACCTCTTGTTAGAAAAAAAGATATAATAGAAATATGTGAAAAACACGATGATTGTGAATTTTTGATTTTTACAAATTCAACTTTAATAGATGAAGAGTTTGCAAAGGAAATGCTAAGACTTAAAAATATAGTGCCTGCCATATCTGTAGAAGGATCTGAGTTTACAACAGATGCTAGAAGAGGAGAAGGCACCTATGGAAAAGTTATGGAGGCTATGGAATTATTAAACTCTTACAAACTTCCATTCGGTATTTCTTGCTGCTATACTTCACAAAATTATGAGTCTATAGTAAGTGAAGAATTTATTGATACTATGATAGATAAAGGAGCTTTGTTTGCTTGGTACTTCCACTTTATGCCAGTAGGTAAAGGAACAGGGAAAGAACTCTTATTAAAGCCAGATCAAAGAAAACATGTTTATAAGCAAATAAGAAAGTTTAGAGCAAGTAAACCTTTATTTTTGATAGATTTTCAAAATGATGGAGAGTATATAGGAGGATGTATAGCTGGAGGTAGAAACTATCTTCACATAAATGCAAATGGAGATCTTGAACCATGTGTATTTATCCATTATTCTGATTCAAATATCAGAGAAAAAACTCTGTTAGAAGCATTACAATCTCCATTATTTATGGCTTATCATGATGGACAGCCTTTTAATGAAAACATGCTAAGACCTTGCCCAATGCTTGAAAACCCTACTTTACTGAGGGATATGGTAAAGAAATCACAAGCTAAATCAACAGATATTTTAGAAAAAGAAGAAGTAGATGAACTCTGTGGTAAATGTGATGATTATGCCGAAGATTGGAAAAAAGTTGCAGATGAAATTTGGTATGAAAAAGAAAAAGTAGAATCATAAAAAATTATAAATAGACTAGGAAAATCTAAGAATTCCTAGTCTATTTTTTTATTTAAAAGTATTCATAAAAAATGTGATAATGATTGGATTGGTTAGATTAACAGCAATAGCTAAAACTATAGGGAATACAAACATAGCTATAGGTGCGGGTCCATTTTCTTCTGTTACTGCAGTCATATTTGCCATGGCATTTGGTGTTTGACCAAGTCCAACTCCACAGTGACCTGAAGCTATTACTGCTGCATCATAGTCTTTGTTAGACAGATTAAAGGTAATAAATCTTGCCCAGAGAGCCATTCCCAAGGCCTGACCACCCATAATAACAAGCATTGGTAGGGCAAGTGATGCTATTTTTTCTATATTAAGAGAAATAAGAGCTATGGATAAGAAAAGAGCCAAGGAAATATTTCCTAAGATATCAACCTCTTGCATTTTTAAATACTTTGATTTGGTGATATCGCAAATATTTCTTACAACAAGTCCACCAAACTGACATCCGACATAATAAGGAAAGTTAAGACCTGTAAGAGATAGTATTTTGTTTATGTAAGTTCCTAAAAAAGCTGCCAAAAGAATTAAGAAACTTGTAGCCATAAGAGATTTTTGTTCAAGTTTTAAAAAATCTTCTGCATCTTTAACAAAATCTTTATTTAAAAATCTTGGCTTAAGGTCATATTTACTAATCAAAAAGTTAGCAACTGGTCCTCCTACTAAAGACCCCATCATAAGTCCAAAAGTTGCAGCAGCAACTCCGATTTCTGTTGCAAATTTTGCCCCATATCCTTCCATTATTGGTCCAAAAGAAAGAGCAGACCCTATTCCACCTGTCATAGAAACAGATCCCATTGCAACTCCTAAAAGTTTATTTATTCCAAGTAAGGATGATAGCCCAACTCCGATTGTATTTTGCACAATCAAGAAAAGAATAATCGAAATAGCAAGCTTCAATCCTAAA
>JBQDYR010000002.1:0-14397 GCA_052105355.1 Anaerococcus sp. | reverse complement strand
AAAACCTATACAGGTAAAAAACATGTTCATAAAAAAGTCTTGCATATATGTATCAAATTTTACTTCTAAAACCCCGTATTTTTTCAAAATAAACACTAGTATAGAAAAAATAAGTCCACCTATAACTGGTGATGGTATAAAAAATTTTTGAAAAAAACCTATTTTCTCTTTAATCTTTGCTCCCATTAAATAAGCTATAACGCCTAAACCTACAGTTTGGAGCGCATCAAATTCTAATATCATAATATCTCCTTACAGCTATTAATTATATAAGAAATAAGAAAAATGTAAATATTCAAATCATATAATGTCAAGACTAATAGATTTACTATTAAAGATAAGTTTCTTATATATTGAAATACTAATATCTTTACATAAAATATACTAAATCTTATTGTAGACTATAAGAGTATGAAGTATGTAGAAAAAAACACATGATTTGTGTTAAAATAAATAGATAAGCAAATTTGAAAAATAAAAGAAACGAGGAGAAAATGACTAGATTTGTTACACTTTCCTCAGGTTCTTCAGGTAATAGTGTATATATTGAACACCATGGAGCTAAAATCCTTATAGATTGTGGATATTCAGGAAAGAAAATCCAAAACCTTATGGAACAAATTGGAGAGCATCCAAAAGACTTAGATGGAATATTTTTAAGCCATGAACATTCCGACCATGTTTTGGGTGCAGGAGTTTTGTCAAGAAGGTTTGATATACCTATTTATGCCAATGAAGGAACTTGGATGGGTTTCTTGCCACATGCTGGAAAACTAAAAGAAGAGAATATAAAGTTATTTAAGACTAATAACTTTTTAAATTTTAAGTCTATGGATATTTTGCCTATAAAAACCTTCCATGATGCTAAGGAACCTGTAGGATTTATCCTTTATTTAGACAATAAAAAAATTACGGTTTTAACCGATACTGGAATAATAGATGAAAAAATAGCCTATGAAATAAAGGGGTCAGATATATATTATCTTGAGGCTAATCATGACTTGGAAGCCCTAAAAAGAGGACCTTATACTTACAATGCTAAAGTAAGAATCATGTCAAAGTTTGGCCATCTTTCCAATGATCAATCGGCAGAAATTTTGGCCGATGCCTTGGAGGGTAAAAGAGAATCAATATTTTTATCCCATCTGTCAGATACTAACAATACCCCAGAACTTTCAAAGGTCACAGTTGATAATTTCTTGACTTCTTGTGGTCTTGATACAAAAAAAGATATAGTTTTGGAAGTTGCAGAAAGATATAAACCTTCTAGAATAGTGGAGTTATAAATGGAAATAATAAATATAGAAAGACTTTTGATAAAAAAATATAGGAAGTATTTGTGGTCCCCCTTCATAAAGGCGATTAAGGACTTTAAGCTTATAAATGAGGGAGATAAGGTTGCTGTAGCAATCTCTGGAGGAAAAGATTCCTTACTTTGTGCAAAACTTATCCAAGAATTGCATAGACATTCTGATATAAATTTTTCCGTAGAATACATTTCTATGGACCCTGGCTATGCAGAAGAACATAGGGAAAGTTTAGAAGAAAATCTTAAATATCTAAATATACCTGCAAAAATTTATGATTCAAATGTTTTTGCTGTCTCAGAAAAAATATCTGGTGACTATCCTTGCTATATGTGTGCCAGGATGAGAAGAGGTTTTCTTTATGCAAAAGCACAAGAATTAGGATGTAATAAGGTTGCCCTTGGTCATCATTTAAATGATGTTATAGAAACAACTCTTATGAATGTACTTTTTGCAGGAAATTATAAAACTATGAAACCAAAACTTAAAGCACAAAATTTTGAGGGCATGGAACTAATAAGACCACTTTACTATATTGATGAAGAGATGATTATTAAGTGGAGAGATGAGATTTCCCTAAATGCTTTAAACTGTGCTTGTTCAGTTACAAAAAAAACAGAAGCTTATACTAGAAAATACGTAAAAAATCTGATAGCAGATTTAGAAAAAGATATTCCTAATGTCAGAAAATCAATCCTAAGGTCAGCAGAGAATGTAAACTGCGATATGGTTTTAGGCTATCAAATAAATGGAAATAAACATAGCTTTTTAGAGGAGTTTTAGATGTTATTAGATATAGTCAAAGTAATAATACTATCTATAGTGGAAGGAATCACAGAATTTCTTCCAGTTTCATCTACAGGGCATTTGATATTGGTAAACGAATTAGTAAACCTTGAACCAGAAAAATTTGCCAATGCTTTTTCTGTAGTTATCCAACTTGGAGCTATAATCTCGGTTGTAGTTTTATACTTTTCAAGACTAAACCCTTGGGATAAAGAAAAGACCCAAAAATATTTTCCAAGAAAATATGAAAATTTAAATTTTCAATCTAAGTTTTATTATAGAATGACCCACCCAGATCTTTCTACTATGAATCTTTGGAAAAGAGTTATTGTAGGTGTACTTCCTGCTATGGTTTTGGGACTATTATTTGATGATTTAATAGATGAATATCTTTTTAGTCCAATAGTTGTTGGATTAATGCTATTTTTGTGGGGACTTGTCATCATATTTGTAGAAAAAAGAAATAAAAAAACTAACAAAACCAAGTTAGACAATATTAATATGGTTTCTTATAAGACAATACTTTTAATAGGATTTTTCCAAACTTTAGCCATGGTGCCAGGTACTAGTCGTTCTGCAGCAACCATAATCGGTGGAATGATCCTAGGACTTACAAGATCAGCGGCGGCAGAATTTTCATTCTTTCTTGCCATACCAACTATGTTTGGAGCAACTCTTCTTAAGGTAGTTAAAAATTTTGGGGGTTTTTCAGCTTACGAATGGGGGCTTATACTTTTAGGTTCTGTACTTAGCTTTTTAGTTGCCTATGTAGTGATAAAGAAATTTATGACCTACATTAAAAAACATGATTTTATTCCATTTGGTATATATAGGATAATACTATCAATAATTGTATTTATTTACTTTGGACTTGTTTGATAAAATCACCAGTGAAAGGCGGTCTTTTCCGTCTTTTTTTAGAAAAATATAAAAAATAAAAGTATAATATATAGTAAGTATATATAAGAAAAAATAGGGGTAAATATGAATATTATTTTTTGGATTTCAGCCGTTGCAATTTTTTATGCAATGATTGGATATCCTCTGACTCTTTTAATTCTTGAAAAGATTTTAAAAAGAAAAAATATTAAAAATTATTCTATAAGTCCAAAAGTATCTATGATTATCTCGGCTTACAATGAAGAAAAAGTTATAGAGAAAAAACTTGAAAATATAACAAAATCGGATTATGAAAAATTAGAAATTATTATTGCCAACGATTGTTCAGATGATAGGACTGTAGAAATAGTAGAAGATTTTATAAAAAATCACCCAGACTATGATATAAAAATAGTCACAGCAAAAAATCATTACGGTAAAACCAATGCTCAAAATGAAGCTGTAGCAGAGGCAAGTGGAGAGATTTTGGTTTTTTCTGATGCAAACTCTATGTTTAAGACAGATGCCATAAAAGAATTGGTTTCCTTCTTTACTGATGATTCAATAGAATATGTTTGTGGATCTTTGATTTATGCTAAAGATGATGATATTTCTTCAGTAGTTGCAGAGAATACCTATTGGGATATGGAACTTAGGATGAGAAAAATAGAAAGTGAAATCTCAACTATAGCTGCAGGAAATGGTGCAATTTATGCTTGTAGGAAAAAAGATTATAGGCATTATAATCTTATCTCAAGTCATGACTATGAGATGCCTTTGTATGCAGGATTAAATAAAAAGAGAGCTCTATATAATCCAGACGCCATAGCTCTAGAAAAAGCTGGAGCCACTACAAGTGATGAGTTTAAAAGAAAAATAAGGATGCAAAGAAGGATCCTTACCAATATCTTTACTAATTTAAAGAGGCTGAATGTTTTTAAATATGGTTGGTTTTCCTTCTTTCATTTTAACCACAAGACTTTAAGATTTTTACAAAGCTTTTTCCATATAGTTTTGTACCTATCAAATATTTTCCTTTTAGCTTCTGGATTTATCTATAAACTTGCATTTTTATTCCAAAACTTATTTTTCCTTTTAGCTTTAATTGGAAAATTAAGTAAGAGTAAATCAAAAATTTTCTATTTTCCAAGATATTACACTATGATGATGCTAGCACAAATCATAGGTGCTTATAGAGAAGGTACAGGAAAATCCAAAGCAACATGGGAAAAGGCAGAAACTACAAGATAGGTGAAGTATGAAAATAGAAGTAATAGTATCAACTATGTATCAAAAGTCTATAGACTTTTATAAAAAATTAAATTTAGAAACAGACTGCCTAATAATAAACCAGACTGACCATCATGGATATGAAGAAGTTTATGATGGAGAAAAACGAATAAGGATGATTTCTACAGATACAAGAACCTCAGGAGTATCAAGAAATCTTGGATTAAATAATAGCAAAGCTGATATAATAATAATGGCAGATGATGACGAGGTTTTTGAAACAGGTTACAAGAAGATGGTGGAAGAAGAGTTTGAAAACCACCCTAAAGTAGATTTTTTTGTTTTTAAAACTTTGATCATAAAAGATGGTAAAGAAACTGTTAAGGTAAAAAAAGAGGAAGATATTTCACTTTTTAATTCCTTAAAGTATGGTACTATCCATTTCGTTTTTAAAAGAGAAGCAATAGCAAAAAAGAACATGTCATTTTCAACCTATTTTGGAGCGGGAAGTCCAAATGGTGGTGGGGAAGACTCACTTTTTATAGCAGATGCTCATAGGAAGGGACTTAAGGTTAGAACATCAACTAAACTTTTGGCAAAAATTTATAATGATGAATCGACTTGGTTTGAAGGTTTTAATGAAAAGTTTTTTTATAATAAGGGAAAACTATCAAGAGCACTATTTCCAAGATTTTATAGACTATATATTGAACAATACCTACTAAGACATAAGGAATACTTTGATCAAATTTCTAAAAAACAAGCAAAATCTCTTATGCTAAAAGGTGCTAAAGAATTTGGAGGAGAAAAATGAAAAAAACAAAATCAGTCTTATCTGTGCTACCACTAGCATTATTATTTGCAATTATAGTAGGTACTTTAACCTACTTTACCAGTGATAAACTTGGTCTATCTAATTATAGAGCCCAGTCAAAAATTTTGACAACTAACAAGGATTCAGTATCACAAGAAGATAACTTGGCCTTAGCGTTTGCGGCTACTATAGATTCCGATGCTATAAAAAATAAGGTTTTGGATAATTTGGATCTTGACTGGGAGCCAACAGAATTAGATAAAAAACTTACTATAGTACCAATCAAGGGCTCTCCTGTTATTAATATAATAGTGGAAGATCCGATAAAACTTAGGGCAGAAGATTTGGCAGATGAGTATGCTGATGTATCAGTAAAACTTATAAATGATCTATATAAAGGCAATACACAAGTTTTGGAGTACTCATATAATAATTCAGGATTAAAATCACAAAAAGAAAAATTCACCTTATACTTTGCAGGAATAGCCTTTGTAATTTGTTTCTTATTTGGAGCCTTGTTTACAGCAATAGCAAATAGGAAAATAAGAAAACAAGCTAAAATTATTGACAATCAAACTAATGAAAAAAATAATAAAGTTCAAGAAAAACAATTCGCTAATACAGGTAAATACAAAACATTAGGAAATATACCTGAATATGAAGAGGATGATATGGATGTTTAGAAAAAAAAAGAAAAAAAGACAACTAATAGATCAAGCTTTTGAAGATTTGAAAACAAATTTTTTAGAGAATCTTTCAGAACATGATAAGATATTTCTTTTTACTCCTAGTTCAGAGTCTGTAAATAAAACTTCACCTATATTGAATTTGGGAAGAAGACTTGTAAAAAATGGAAAAAAAGTTTTAATTATAGATATGAATTTAAGAAATCCCTTACTTTCAAAGATCAGTAAGGTAGAACTAAAAAAAGGATTTTCTGATATTTTGGTTGAATCTATTCCCTATGAAAATACCATAGTCAATGATCTATACGAAAAGAATCTAGATTTAATTCTTTCAGGAAGAGCTATGAAAAATCCAGATGATTTTTTAGAAATGGCAAAACTTAGAAATTTATTCGATTCAGTAAGAACAAAATATGATTATGTTCTTATAGATAGTCCTTCAAATCAGAACTACCCTGATGCAGATATTATTTCTCAATCAGTAGACAAGGTTATTGTAATAACCAACCAAAAGGATAGGAAAAAGAAAAAGCTAGATCAAACTATCTCTAAACTTTTAAATATGGATGCCGAAATTTTAGGTCTTATCAATACAGATTGCAAATAGATATGAAAAAAGGAGAAAATAATGAAGAAAAAAATAATAGGAATCTTAGCTCTAAGTCTTTTATTTTCATCTTGTAGTATGACAAAGGATACCTATGTTTCAAAAAGACATCCTGAAGATAATACTATAAGTGAGTCAATAGATGAAGAATCTACAGAAATTAAGTACACAACAAGTGAAGAAGGCGAAAATCAGATGGAAGATACAAGTCAAGATCAAGAAGATAGTCAAGTTACTGAAGAGGACCAGACAGATGAAGATAATGTGGATGGTATAGAGTTTACTGCGAATAGTAACGTAAATATGAGACTTGGACCTTCTACAAATTCTGGTATTGTTGTAGAAGTACCAGGTGGATCAACCATTATAAAAATAGGAGAAAATGGAGAATGGACTAGGGCAACCTATGAAGGATATACTGGATATATCCTTTCAGAACTTTTGACTCCTGTAAATTAAAAATAAATATTAAAACTCAGAAAACAAAGATTTAAATTATTAAGAGATTTTTGAATTCTGAGTTTTTTTATTTAAAAAAATAGTCTTAGCTTAATATATGCACTTTACTTTAGTAAACCATAGTAATTTAAATAAAAAATATGTTATAATACCTAGTGTAATTAGAGGAGAAAATATATGATATATATATGGCCAGTTTTTGCGACTGCAGGAGTAATTTTTTTGATAAATTATATAACAGATAGTAGCAAGTTAAGTTTAAGACTAGCTTTGGTATTTGCCTTAATATCTTTTGTTTTTATTTATCTTACAGGGATAGAGTTTATTCAACTTTATTTGTTTTTATTTCTCTTATCCATAAGCCTAGTGATTCTTGCCTTGCAAAAAGAAATAGATTCTTTTACTATAATAGGTATTTTATTGATGATTGTAATGCTTTATATACTTTTGAAGTATCCGCTTTTATAGTCATATTACTTATAGGCTTAAGTTAGTATATAAGATAAAAAGTTAGTAAAGATTTTTGGCATAATGAATAATTTGTAAAGAGGTTAATATGATTGAAATTAATAATTTAAACAAAGTTTATCCTAATGGATATGAAGCCCTAAAAGATATAAACTTAAAGATAGAAGAAGGAGATCTTGTTTCTCTTTTGGGACCTTCAGGCTGCGGAAAGTCTACTATGCTAAACATAATAGCAGGACTTTTAGATCCCACAAAAGGTGATATAAAATTTGCTGGAGAATCAATTATAAATTCTCATCCTAAGGATAGAGATATAGGAATGGTATTTCAAAATTATGCCCTTTATCCTCATATGACAGTTTTAGAGAATGTTATTTTTCCTCTAACTGTAGGAAAAAATAAAATCAGCAAAGAAGAGGCTACAAAAATTGCTGAAAAATATATGGATTTAACTTATATAACAGAACTTGCAGATAAAAAACCTAAAGCCCTTTCTGGTGGTCAACAACAAAGGGTTGCTATAACTAGAGCCTTAGTACAAAATCCTAAAACCTTGCTTTTGGATGAACCATTAAGTAACCTTGATGCAAGATTAAGATTAAAAATTAGGGAAGAAATTAGAAATATAGTAAAATCTGTTGGGGTTACAACAATTTTTGTAACACATGATCAAGAAGAAGCCCTTTCAATTTCAGATAAAATTGCTCTTATGGACAAAGGCGTAATACAACAATTTGATATTCCCCAAAACCTATACCTAGAACCTGCAAATCTATTTGTTGCTAAATTTATAGGTACGCCAATTATAAATATTTATCATGTAAACTATAATAATGAGACTCTCTCAAATGAAAATATGTCTATAAATATTCATGATCTCGAGACTAAAAGATTTAAAAAAGAATTAAAAGAAGGTAGGCCATATACGTTAGGCGTAAGGCCTGAACACTTTATGCTATCTGATTCAGGAATTAAAACACAGATAAAAACTATAGAAATGATAGGAAGATATATGATTCTTCATTGTGATATTTCTAATGTTCCTTCAAGAGTGGTCGTAGATAGCAAACTTGAACTTAGAGAAGGAGATTATATAAATCTTGGAATTGATTATGAGTCTATGTATATTTTTGATGAACAAGAAGCGAGGATTTACTAATGAAAAAACTCAAATATAGGGCAGAAAATTCACCTAGAGCTTGGTTTTATCTATTGCCAGCTTTGATATTTATTTTGATTTTTAATGTTTATCCTTTGATAAGAACATTTCTTATGGCTTTGGAGTCAAATTCGATTTTAAATCCTCAATTTGTAGGTATAGATAATTTTTTATTTGTACTAAAAGATAGAACTTTCCATCTTGCATTAAAAAACACTTTTATCTATGCAATTACAGTAGTACCTCTTTCTATAATTATATCTATGGTTATAGCTTTAATACTTAATACAAAAATAAAGGGATCCAAGTTTTTTGAAACTATATTCTTTATTCCCTATCTTACTTCAGTTATAGCTATAGGTATTGTATTTAGATATCTTTTAAATGGTGATTATGGATTTGTTAACTATATTTTAAGTGTTTTTGGGTTTTCTAAAATTGATTTTTTAAATAATCCGGAATACAATATGCTAGCTTTGGTTATATTTGGTATTTGGAATGCCTTGGCCTTTAATATTATAATAATTCTTTCAGGTTTAAGAGGAATTGATGAAAACTACTACAAAGTTGCAGAAACTTTTGGAGCAACACCTTTAGAACAATTTAAAAAGATTACTCTTCCAAGCCTTAATTCCATAATTACTTTTTTATCTATAACTAGTTTTATTTCAGCTTTTAAAGTTTATGGACAAATATTCGCCCTATTTAATGGTAAAGCCGGTATAGGAAATAGGCTTGTTACAGCAGTATTTTATATCTTTAATAAGTTTTATGTAGAAAATAGGTACGGTCAAGCTATGGCTGCAGCTATAATTTTATTTGTTGTTTTACTGATTTTGACCTTGATTCAAAGGCAAATATTTAAAAAGCTTTACGATTAGGAGTGTTTCATGAAAAAAATAGGAAAAATCCTTCAATATATATTTATAATTTTAATGGCGATTATAACTCTTTTCCCATTCATTTATATGATTTTATCATCACTTATGAGTTTTCAAGAAGTTATATCTATACCACCAACTCTTATTCCTGAAAAGTTACAGTTTATAAATTATAAGGATGCTCTAAAAGTTGCACCTTTTGGTAGATACTTTGTAAACACACTTTTTGTAACTATTACAAATACAGTGGGAACACTTTTGACAACTACACTGGCTGCTTTTGCCTTTAGTTTTATGGAGTTCAAATACAAAAAAACTTTAGAAGGTTTTTTGATTTCACTTTTGATGATTCCTTTTGAAATAGTAATTTTTACAAATTTTAGAACTATAGCAAAATTAAAACTTTTAGATAGCTATGCTGCTCTTATAATTCCATTTTTGGCAAGTGTATATTATATTTTCTATTTGAAACAATTTTTGTCATCAATACCAAAAGATTTTTATAATGCTGCCAAGGTAGATGGTGCAAGTGACTTTGAATTTATAAGAAAAGTTATGATTCCTATGAGCAAATCAAATCTCTTTACAATAGGTTTATTAAATTTTATAACAGGTTGGAACTCTTTCTTATGGCCAATCCTTGTAACAAATACAAAAAACATGAGATTGATTTCGAATGGACTTTCTGCATTTACAACAGAGGCAGGTGCTATGATTCATTTACAAATGGCAGCCTCTACAATAACAGTTCTACCAATTCTAATTCTTTATTTCGTATTTAGAAAAAGAATCCTTGAAGGAGTTTCCTATGGTGGAATCAAGGGATAAGACTAGGATAGTTTTCCATAAGGGAACCCATACTATTGGTGGAACTTTAGTGGAAATTTCTTACAATAATTCCAGAATATTTTTTGATCTTGGAGCAGTTTTTGATCCAGACCTAAAGGAAAAAAATATGGATGAGCTTTTGGAAAAGAACTTAGTATCCTATGTGGAAGGTCTCTTCGATCCTAAAGCATTTAGAAAAACTCAAAAAGAAAAAAATCATAGATTTAAAGATCAGGCAGCCTTTATATCTCATGTACACTTAGATCACACTTCGGTAGTTAACTTTATAGATCCAAAAGTTCCTGTTTTTGCCTCAGAAGATACAGTAAGAATCTTAGAGTCAATAAGTATAGAAAATAATTTTGTTTTTCCTTTTACAAAAAACCAAGAATTTTTTGACAATAATCTTAGAAAAATAGAAAAAGTTTCTTATAATGATACTATCGAAATAGGAGAAATTAAAATCACACTTATACCTGTAGATCACGATGCCTATGGAGCCTGCGGCTTTCTTATAGAAACCCCAAATTTAAAAATAGGATACACTGGAGATATAAGAATTCACGGTTTTAGGCCAGAGCTTACAGATGAATTTATAAAAAAAGTAAAGGACTGTGATCTTCTAATAACAGAAGGAGTATCCTACTCGTTTAATGAACTTAATGAAGATGACGGGCAAACTTTAAAAGAGAACCAAGTCGTAGAAAATATAGTAGAAACTTTAAAAGAAAACAAAGACAGACAAATAAGTTTTAACTATTATCCAACAAATTTTGAAAGGATAAAAGCGATCTATAAAAAAACTTATAGTCTTAGAAAGCTTGTCTTGACTTCTTTTAATGCATATTTGGTAAAAAAAGTTTTAAATTTAGATCTTCATTATTACAGAATAAATAATAAGGGATATGGCTTGGATCCTTCTTTAGAAATAGACATAAAAGATATTTTAAAAGATAGTAAAGAATATCTTTTCCAATCGGATGTTATAAGATATGATTTATTAGATAAACTACAAGAAGGAGGACTCTATATACACTCTGATGCAGAACCTTTGGGAGAATATGTTCCCTTCTATAAGATTTTTATTAATAAGTTAAAGAAAAAAGATATAGAACTAAAAATAATAGAAACTTCGGGTCATGCACCAACAAGAGATTTATATAAGATAATTAAGAAAATAAATCCAAAATTATTAGCGCCAATTCACTCTTTTAATCCAGAAAGGGTATACTATAATAGTGAAAGGTTACTAAGCCCATCTGATGGGGACGAATTATTATTTTAATAAAGGGAGAAAAAATGAATAGTAAAAAAATGATTAGAAATCTTATGGCAGGAGCTTTGTCTTTATTGGTTCTTGCAGGATGTGGAAACAATGATAACTCAGCAACCAACTCTTCTACAGAAGGTTCACAAATGGAAGATACTTCTACAGAAGTTTCAGAAGATAAGGATATCGTAACAAAACTTGATGGAGAAACGGAAATTGTATTTTGGCACGCTATGGGTGGTGGTCAAGGTGAAGCATTGGAAAAATTGGTAAAAGAATTTGAAGATGAAAATCCAAATATTAAGATTGATCTTCAAAACCAAGGTAATTATAATGATTTAAGTCAAAAACTTACAGCTACAATGCAAAGTACTGACGATCTTCCAACTATAACTCAAGCTTATGGTGATTGGATGTTACCATTTATGGAAGCAGATCTTGTAACAGATCTTAAACCTTATATAGAAAATGAAGAGCTTGCTTTTGAAGACTACGAAGATATTCTTCCAGGTTTAAGAGAAGAAACTATGAAAGATGGAAAAATTACATCACTTCCATTCAACAAATCAACAGAAGTTTTATGGTACAACAAGACTTTATTTGATGAATTAGGTCTTGAAGTTCCAACAACTTTCGAAGAATTAAAAGAAGTTTCTAAGAAAATATATGAAGAAAAGGGAATTCCAGGTGTTGGATTTGATGCACTTTCAAACTATTATGCAACTTATTTAAAAGATATGGATGTAGATATGGATTCAAATCTTGATGTTACAAGTGAAGAAAGTAAAGAAGCTATCAATTATTATCTAGATGGAGTTAAAGAAGGCTACTTTAGAATAGCAGGAACTGACCAATATATGTCTGGACCTTTTGCTAATGAACAAGTAGGAGCTTATATTGGTTCTAATGCTGGAGAAGTTTATATTAAAGATGGTGTTGATGGAAAATTTGATTATGAAGCAGCACCATATCCAGCTGGTCAATCTGTTCAACAAGGTACAAATATATATATGTTTGAAAATGCTAGTCCTGAACAAAAAACAGCAGCCTTTGAATTTTTAAAATTCCTAACAAGCAAAGAATCTCAAATAGAATTTGGTCTTGCTACTGGATACATGCCTATTAGAAAATCTGCTATAGAAAACGAAGAATATAAAGAATCTGATTCAAAAATAGCAAAAGTTTTAGGTGAGGCAACAGAAAATTTATTCTCTAGAAAGATTGAATTAGGTAGTCAACAAGCTTACAATGATACATCTTCATTCTTAGAAACCATCCTTTCAAATAAAGATTCTGATGTAGACAAAGAAGTAGAAGGATTCAAGGCAACTTACGAATCAGCTTATCAACAATAAGAAAATATTAATTAGTAACCTAAAAAAAGTAGTATGCGAAAAAGCATACTACTTTTTTTATTAAATTTATACTTGTAAAATTTAAATTGGTTGTTGTGGTTGATAACTTATAGAGTAAGGTTATTGTTTTATTTTAGGCTAAATCATATAAGACCATAGATGCTATAAATATTACCATAAATTTGTTTCTAATCTTTAGAATATATTCATTTTTAACTTGTCTTTTGCATTTAAAGTATAAGAATAAGACTATAAGAATTATAGTCGGAGTTTTATTTTTTCTTTATGTTATATATACCTATTTTAGGAATGATTTTAATTCGATAGCAAAGGTATTCTTAGATTTTAATATATCAGTACAAGTTATTTTAGCCATTCTCTTCGCCGTAAGTTTTATTATTGGCGAAAAATTTACTTTAAAGATTTTAGAGGAGAGGTTCAAATGATTAAGGCTATTTTATATAAGGATTTAAAAAATACATTTAAGTATAAAGATTTAAAACAAGCTATAAAAATTCTGATACTTGCATCTATTCTTCTAATAGGTCTAGTAATTTTTACTTCTAAAATTATTGGCTATTATCAATTATTAGGAATGATTTCTGTAATAAGTATTTTAATCTTAGCATCCCCCTTTGGATCAGATGAAAAATCAGAAGCTATAACTTATTTAAAATCTACACCAGCAGGAGCAGAAAATATAGTTAGAGCTAGGTTTATCTTGAATATTATTTTATTGGTATATTCTTTAATAATAAACCTGATGGCTATTGGAATAATAAGGATTATGAACATTGAAATAGACCAGTATATAAAGATAAGTAGTATACTTTTGGTATATTTAGTAATCTTAACCTATAGCCAAATATTATCAGCAATTACATATAAATTTGGTTTATCAAAGGCTATGGTAGCAATGATAGCAGGTTTTTCTATATTAGTTTTATTGATGGTTTTATTGATTAAGTTTACAAAAATTAATTTTCATCAAGTAGAAAATTTAATTTCTAAGTTAGGTATACTTTCTTTTTTTTCTATCCCATCTTTTCATCTTCTTAGTCATAAGATTACCTCCTTTAGTTATTAATTTTCTTATTTATTGTAAGGCTTTGGGATTTTATCCCTAAGACTGCTGCCACCCTTGCACTGGGTGTAGCGTGCAACATTTTTTAAAAATATGGACTTGGCTTGTCCACAGCGACATTGTTTTGACTCGGAGAGTCTGGACTTGGCTTGACCTTAAGGTTTTAATAGTAAAATACTTTTCTTATTTTGTATTTTTTTTTTCGTTTCTTGATTTTCATACTTTAAATTTTTTCTTTCTTTTTTTCTTCCTAATTTTCAATTTTTTTATTATTCTTTTTTCATTTATTATTTTTTTCTTTTTTTAGATATTTAAAATGTGCAATATACTTGTTTCCTCATTTTATAGCTCTCCGAGTTTTCAATATCTACACTTTTTATATGTACTTTTTCTTTTCTAATAAAAAAAAGGCCCTGGCTTTTTATTTTAGATATCTCAAAATTTATGGGGTTATCTTTTTATACGTCCATAAATGGAGCGTATAAAAAGATAGATATAAAGTTTGTTTTTATATGAAATTAATATTCGAGGATAGAGTCCATATAATTGTGTAAAAAGAAAAGGTCATTCGAAACCTTAACTAG
>JBQDYR010000001.1:0-34661 GCA_052105355.1 Anaerococcus sp. | reverse complement strand
AACTTACGAGACTTTATTTATTTTATTATCTACACTCTTTGCCTATTAATAAATTAGATTTACATATAATCTTTTTTATTCTCCTCGTTAATACGATTAACTTTATGTTCAGGTTCTAATTCAAATCCATTAGCTATGTTATTAGCTTTTTGTACAGCTAGAAGAATATTTTCATATCCAGTACATCTACACATATTGTTTGCAAGCTCTTTTCTAAGCTCATCTATGGTATAGTAATTTCCTCTTGAAATTACTTGTGTAGCTGCAACTATAAAACCTGGTGTACAGAAACCACATTGAACTGCCGCTTCATCAACGAAGGCTTGTTGAACTATAGATAGGGATCCATCTTTTAGAGTTATTCCTTCTGTGGTCCATATGTCCTTGCCTTCTGCCCAAATAGCTAGATATATACATGAATTAAAAGTTTCTCCATCTATAATAACCGAACATGCACCACATTCTCCTACTTCACATCCTTTTTTAACTGAAGTTAGTGAAAATTCATTTCTTAAGAAATCTGTTAGTGATGCTCTCATGTCTACCATTTTAGCAACTGCGACTCCATTAACCTTACATTTAACAAGCTTGTATTGTGGCTCATAATGTAAAACTTGTTCTTCTCTTTTCCCAAAAGGACCATGTTCGCTACTATGCATCTTGTCCTCCTTTATATTTAGCGTCTATATCTTGTAAACATCTTAAAGTTATTTCATATAGAATTTGAGTTCTTAATGCTTTAGATGCTCTCCATGAATCACGAGGAGATAGTTCCTTTAAAGCACTTTTTGCAAATTCTTTCATTGTTTCTTCTGTTAATTCTTTTCCTTTTACAGAGTTTTCCGCATCAAAAGCTCTTAAAGGTACAGGTCCTGCTACTCCATAAGCAGCTCTTATATCTTCTATTATATTGCCATCTTTTAATTTTACAGATACTGAACATGATGATGTTGCTATATCCATAGCATTTCTCATTGCATACTTGAAATAATGACCATAATATCCTTCATAGGATTCTTTTTTAATTCTTAAACTTGTCATTAATTCTGTTTCTCTTAAGTCAACTTTTCCAAATCCCAAATAAAAATCTTTTATTGGAACCTCACGAACTCCTTTTTCACCTTCAAGTTCAATAATTGCATCATATGCGAAAAGTGTAGTTGATGAATCTGCAGATGGTACACCATTGCAGACATTTCCTCCAATGGTTGCAATATTTCTAAGTTGTGGTCCACCTGCTGTATCTACAGCTTCTCCTAATGTAGGACAATATTTTTGTACCAGTTCATTATTTGTTATATGCGTAAAGGAAGTAAGAGCGCCAATTCTAAGATCTCCATTATCTAAAAGACTTACACCTCTTAACTCATCACAAAGATATATGGATATAAGTTCTTCCCCTGCTAATTTTCCTTCTCTAATCTTTATTAGAACGTCTGAGCCACCGCCAATAAATTTAGCTTCTGGGTGTTCTTTCTTTAATTTTATAGCTTCTTTTATTGTATAAGCTTCATAGATTGCTTTTGTATCATACATATTATTCCACCTCTTCTAATTCATTGTCGATAAGTCCTGCATCTTTAAATAATGGGACCAAAACGTGTGGTGTCATAGGAGCTTTATTTACTGAGATTCCTGTAGCATTTAAGATAGCATTTCTTATAGCTGGTGCTGGAGAACAAGTTGGTGGTTCTCCCAAAGATTTTGTATGGAATGGTGATGTTGGCTCAGGATTTTCTATAAAGTAAGCTTCAAAGTTTGGATGATCCATAGTTGTACTCAACTTATAGTCAAGAAGATTTCCATTTAAAATCCTTCCTTTGTTGTCATGCTTCATTTCTTCTAAAAGTGCAAAACCAACAGACATAGACATTCCACCATGAACTTGAGCCTCTGCAAGTCTTGGGTTTATTAAGTCACCACAATCGTGTACATTTACAAGTCTTAAAATCTTAACTTTACCTAGGTTTATATCTACTTCTACTTCTGCAAACGAACAACCAAATGAATAAGCATTACTCCTAATAGTATGAGTTGCTTCTGCGCTTAGGTGCTCACTGTCTTTAGTATCATAAAGAGCTGTTGATGCTAACTCTTCCATGGTAATCATAACTCTACCATCTACTTTTCTTATAACATTTCCATCAACCAAATCTAAGTTTTGTGGAGCCATTTCTTTTATTTTTCCTGCTCTTGCAAGGATTTTTTCTTTTAAAATGTTTCCTGTTTTAGTTATAGCAAAACTTGACATATAAGTTTGTCTTGAAGCATAGGCACCTGTTCCAAATGGAGTTACATCGGTATCTTGAGCACTTACAACGTGAACAGAATCAAAAGGTACCCCTACAGCATCTGCTGTCATTTGGGCAAAGGCAGTATCTCCACCTTGTCCAATTTCTGTTTCTCCAAGTTGAACTTGTAAAGATCCATCTTGGTTTACTATCATCCTACAGGATGAACTTTCTAGAGATATTGGATATACACCTGTGTTATACCAGAATGTAGCAGCTCCAATTCCCCTTCTTATTGAACCAGTTTGGTTTTTATATTCTTCACGTTTTTTATAGTAATCGGTAACTTTTTTACCTACAGACAAGCATTCTCTAAATGTGTCATAGTAGTTTTCATTATGAGAGAATCCATCTATGTAACCTTTTGGCATTACGTATTTCATCCTATATTCTAAAGGATCCATACCTATAGCCTTACATATATCTTCTATATGACTCTCACCTGCAAACATAGCTTGAGGTATTCCATAACCTCTCATAGCCCCTGATACAGGAAGATTTGTATAAATTGTATAGGCATCCGCTTCAACATTATCGCATGGATATTGTTGGTGGAAACAATTCATAGCCTTAGATGTAATAGAGTGACCATGAGAAGCATAACCACCATTTCCTGAAAATACTTCTATTTTCCTAGCAGCAAAAGATCCATCTTTTCTTACATATGAAATTATGTGTATATTCATTGGGTGACGAGTCCTTGTCGATGTAAACGTTTCTTCTCTTGAAGTATTAAGTACTACTGGATGTCCACCAACTTGCGTTGTAAGATAAGCACCGAGTGGTTCATAAAGAGCATCTTGCTTATTACCAAATCCTCCACCAATGTATGGTTTAATAACTCTTACTTTTCCCCAAGGAATTCCTAAAGCTTGTCCGCACACACGTCTAACTATATGAGGTAATTGGGTGGAAGCCACTACTACGACCTTTCCAGCTTCTTCATATGAATAAACTATTCCGTTTTCTATATGAGAATGTTGGACCATTGGTGTTTCATACCAACCTTCAACTTTAATTAGACCTTCTTCTTTGATAGCTTCTTTATAGTCACCCCTATAGTTTGTAGTATGAGCTAATATATTGTTAGGACTATCTTCATGAATTAATACCTCTGTTCCGTTCATAGATTCGAAAGGATCAAATACCGCTTCATATTCTTCATAATCAACTTCAATAAGATTTAAAGCTTGATTACAAATTACTTCGTCTTGTGCTATAACAACAGCAATATCATCACCATAATATCTTACATGAGTATTTAAAAGTCTTCTATCAGCTTTATCTTGGTGATTTGGATCCATTGACCAAGGATGTCCAGCTGTAGGATAACACCATTCTGGTACATCAAAACATGTTATAACCTTTATAACACCAGTAAGTTCTAAAGCTTTTGAAGTATCAATCGATTTCACTCTACCATGAGCTATAGTTGAGTGTAGAATTTTTGCTACATATGCATTTGGAGCAATCATATCTTCTGTGTATTTTGCTCTTCCAGTTACCTTGTCATATGCATCAACTCTGTCAACGCTTTTTCCAACGTACATAGTTAACCTCCCATTATTAATATAATTTTAATATAGTTAAACCTTTCTGTTATCTAACATATTACATAAAATATTTTTTTAACCACAGATTTAATCTGTAGTTTCAAAAGTACTTTATATTAAGAGATATATTCATTCCAAACTTTAACAAGTAAATAAAATTTGTCGTTAGAGATAATTTTATATTATTTTAAAATAAATAATTTTATAATTCCTTGAATATAGGACATACATCTCATACTTTTTTGAATAAGTTTTAATTTTAAAACAATAAGCTTATTTAATTATATTTAAATATTATAAAATACAGTCTATGATATATCTTTATGAATATATAATAACACTAAAATTCAAAAAATAAAAGGTTTTTTTATAATTAATATGTTACATATTTCGATGAATATAGACTTATTAATTTTTTTATCTATATTGTAATTAAGTTAGTAATTTTAAAACACTTATAGAAAAATCAAAAATAAATTATCTATTTAATAATTAAGATATTGCTATAAAATACAATATGAGTTTTACGTAAATTTATAAATAATTAAAATCGAATCTAAAAAGTTATAATAATAAAATAATACTAGTCATAATTACAAATGAAATATACAGTATAATCAAAATAAATTAATAAATTGCTAAGAAGATTAAGATAAAAAATTTCCCCTAGTTTACTAGAGGAAATTTTTAGATCCTATAAAACTATGATTTGTATCATAGAATAATAGATAATTTATTATTTTAATTTATAAATTCTTATTTATCTTCTTCATTTTTTGGAAGAACTAAGCTTAAAATTAAGGCAATAACAAATACATTTGCTACTGGATTTCCAGAAAATACATCCCTAAGAAGTTTTGGTAGTACATTATAAATTTCTGGTACTTGTGTAAATCCAATCCCTATACTTAAAGAAAGTGCTGCAATAGTTGTATTTCTTGAAGTGAAACCACATCTTGAAATCATGTTCATTCCACTTACTACAATTGTACCAAACATCATTATTGTACAACCACCAAGAACAGGTTCTGGAAGCGTTGAAAATACAGCTCCTATAGGTGGAAATAAACCTGCAAGTATTAGCGCCAAAGCCCCAAACATTATTGTAAATCTATTTACAACTTTTGTCATCGCTACAAGTCCAACATTTTGACTAAATGAAGTTATTGGAGTACATCCAAAACTTCCAGATAAAGCACTCATAAATCCGTCACAAGCAAGTGAACCTTGAATCTCTTTTTCAGTAATATCTCTTCCCAAACCACCAACACAAACTGCTGTAGAATCTCCTATAGTCTCTGCTGCAGACACAAGGAAAACTACAACTAGTGCTACGATTGCACTTATATTAAATTGTGGCACGAAAGGCATAAATTTTGGTATAGCAATAAATTCACTCTGTGTTATAGGTGTGAAATCAATCATTCCCATAAATATAGATAATATGTATCCTACAATTAGTCCAAATAATATAGATAATTGCTTCCAAAAACCTTTTGCTAAAACATTAAATGATAAGCAAGAAATTAAAGTAATCGTTCCAACAATTACATTTTGTGCAGAACCAAAATCTACAGCTCCATTTCCTCCACCAAAAGAAGCTGCTCCAACTCCAAGTAGTGAGAAACCGATTGATGTAACTACACAAGCAGATACAATAGGAGATATAAATCTTCTCCAATATTTAGCACATAGTCCTAAACATCCTTCGATAATACCACCGACTATTACTGCGCCAATCATAGTTTGATAGTTAAAGTTAGTAACAACATAGAGTAGTGATGCTAAAAATGTAAAACTAACTCCCATTACAATCGGAAGTCTAGATCCAATTTTCCATACTGGATAAAGTTGAATTAAAGATCCTAATCCAGCTATAATCATTGCATTTTGAATCAACATTGGTAAATCAATTTCTAATTCAGGATGGGCTGAAGTAGCCGCTCCTACTACAATTATTATTGGAACCAAATTTGAAACAAACATAGCAAGTACATGTTGAAGTCCAAAGGGAATTGCCTTGCTGATAGGAACACGACCATCGAGCTTATAAATATTGTCAACGCTTACGTTAGTTTTATTTTCATCTTTCATATTATTACATCCTTTATTTTGAAATTTATCAAAAGATTATTAGCTCATATATAATAATCTTTTAACTTCAGTGTTTGCCTTTTCAGAGATGATGTCTTCATCAATATTTTTCATTCTTCCTTTTTCTACTACAATTTTTCCATTTACAATTGTATAATCTACAGTTTTCTTATATCCAATAATTCCAAAAATAGATTTAGGATTTCTAAAAGCTCCTACAAGTTCAAACTTATTTGAATCTATCATAAATAAATCACCACATTTTCCAACTTCAATAGATCCGATATCATTTCTTCCAAGAATACTTGCACTACCTCTAGTGGCAATTTTTAAAATATTATAACCACTTGGAACTTTTCTACTTGAATTTAATCTATGTAATAAATAACACACTCTAATCTCTTCTAGCAAATTAGACCCATCGTTACTTGCAGATCCATCTACTCCAAGTCCTACTCTTATGCCCATATCTAACGTTTGAGGTATTTTTGCTATTTCTGAAGATAATTTTATGTTTGAAATAGGGCAGTGCGTTATTCCTGTCTTAGTTTCTTGTAATATTTTTAACTATTCATCATTGAAGTGAATTCAGTGAGCAAACCAAACATCTTCACCCAACCAGTTCAAACTATCTATATATTCTAAAGGTCTTTTTGAGAATTTACTAAGGATGAAATCTTTTTCATCCTTAGCCTCTGACAAATGAGTATGAAGCATAACTCCATATTTTCTGGCAAGTTTAGCTGATTCAATCATTAATTCACCTGTAACACTAAAAGGTGAACAAGGAGCTAAAACTATTTGTCTCATAGAATTTTTTGAAGGATCATGATATTTTTTTATAATCCTCTCAGAATCTAGAAGTATCTTATCCATACTTTGAACTACACTATCAGGTGGAAGTCCTCCATCTTTCTTGCTAAGAGACATACTACCTCTAGATGCGTGCATTCTAATTCCAAGTTTTTCTTGTACTTCAAATTGTATATCAATAAAGTTTTCGCTATTTTTAGGAAAAACATAATGGTGATCAAAAACTGTAGTACAACCACTTTTTAAAAGTTCACCCATTCCTATAAATGAGCTATATTTAATAGAGTCTTCATTCAAATTTTTCCATATTTCATATAGATATTTCAACCAGTCAAACAATTCCATGTTTTGAACATCTGGCAAATTTCTAGTGAAATATTGATATAAATGATGATGTGTATTAATGAGTCCAGGATAAACCCACATATCTTTTGCATCTATTACTTGATCTGCCTGAAATTTTTCTTTTCCTATATATTCTATTATTCCATCATTAATAAATATATTTGAATCTTTAATAACAGAATCATTATCATCACAAGTTATAATTGCTTTTGCATTTCTTATTAATAAAGACATCTATCCCACCTATTTATTCATTTTCCATCAATTTTCTTTCTGCTTCTTCTTGTTCAATAGTCTTTTTAGGTATTATTACGTTTAATAAGAACACTACTACTGTTGCAAGAACTACTGGTGATGAAGTAAATACCATTTTAAACCATTCTGGGAATTGAGCCACTGCTTGATCTCCAATTTGAACTATTCCCATACCTAAAGCTATACCAAGTCCAACTATAGTTACATTTCTAGTACTCATCTCATCTGATGTTATAAGCTTCATACCACTCATTGCTATTTGAGCAAATACAGTAATAGTAGCACCACCAATAACTGCTTGAGGAACAGAAAGCATTACAGCACCAAATTTTGGTATGAAACCTGAAATTAAAATTAATATAGCTGAAATTTTAAATACACTCTTTGATACAACTTTTGTAAGTGAAACTATACCAACGTTTTGGCTGTAAGTTGCAGTTGGAAGACCACCTATTAGCGATCCTATAACTGATGCAATACCGTTAGCCTTGATTCCACCAGACAATTCATCACCAGTTGGTGTCCTATTAAATCCACCAGCAGTAGTAGAAGATAAATCTCCAACAGCTTGTATAGAGTTAACTACAAACATTACTGACATCGTAATTACCGCATCTATTGGAAATTCAAGTTTAAAAGGCATGATTTTTGGCATTGTAAACCATGATGAACTTGCTATTTGATCTAAGTTTACAATTCCTAAAAACATTGACGCAATGTAACCTGCTACTATTCCTAGTAATATTGAAGCAAGCTTAACAATTCCTTTACCAAACATATTACATGCTAAAACAACTACTAAGGTTAAAAGAGCTACTGCCCAATATTTTAAATCACCTTGATTTGGATTTCCACTTCCACCTGCCATATAGTTTAAGGCTACTGGATATAAGGAAAGTCCTATTGTCATAACTACAGTACCACTTACCATTGGTGGGAAATATTTATATATTCTTTTAATATTCATACCAACGATAAAGGCTACTATACCACCGACCAACTGCGCTCCATATACAGCTCCAATTCCGTATTTTACACCAATACTTGCAAGAACTGGTATGTAAGCAAATGATACTCCCATAATTACTGGAAGTTTAGCTCCAACTTTCATAACTGGATAAAGTTGTAAGAAAGTTGCTATAGCAGCAATAAACATACCTGCTTGAATCAAGTAAATAGATTGTTCAGGAGATATTGCGTGCGGAGTATTGGCTAACTGTCCTGTTAGTACGATAGCTGGTAAAGTATTACCAACTATCATTGCTAATAAGTGTTGTAAGGCTATTGGAAAACTTCTTTTTAAGCTTGGCTTACTTTCAAACTCAAACAAAGATGTTGTTTGAGTTTTGTCTTTTGCTTTTGTGTCCATTTTTCCCCCATTTAAATTAATTTTTTATACATGCTTCCAAATTTCTTTTGCTCTTTCTTTACTTTTAGCATGTATTTCTTCTTGATCTACCTTAAGAATTATTTTGTCTTTCATTACAAATTCACCATTTATTATTGTATCATTTACAAGTCTTCCTGTAAGACCAAATAGTGCATGTCCACCCCAGTTATCTTTATTTAATGGAGTGTAAGGATTGTAATCAAAGCTTATTATATCAGCATAAGCACCTTTTTCTAACACACCGATTTTTCTCTTGAAATATCTTGAGAAAATTTCTGGATTGTTTTTAAATTGAATTTCAAGAGTTTCCATAAATCCTTTAGTTGGATCACATGAATTGTGAGCTAATAAGATATTTGCTACTTTCATTGAATCAAACATATCATTTGTATAGGCATCTGTTCCCATACCAACCTTGATTCCTTTTTCCATCATTCTAAGAATTGGAGGGCAGCCAACAGCATTGTTCATATTAGACTCTGGGTTAAAGATTAAAGGAGTATTATGTTCTTTTAAGATATCCATTTCTCTTTCATTAATATGAACACCATGGATTGCTAGGGTGTTTTCAGTAATGATTCCAAAATCATCAAGTCTTTCTACAACTCTTTTTCCATGTTTTCTTACACTATCCCACTCATCTTCTATACCTTCTGCTATATGAACATGGTAGCCATCATATAATCCTTCCATAGCTTCTCTTGCCTTATAAAGAGTTTCATCAGAAAGAGTAAAAGAAGCATGAAGACCGAACATTGCTTTTATCATATCGCCATTATCATCATTTTTGCAATGCTTAATCCAATCAATGTTTTCTTTTATTTCTTTATCTCTAATTTCTTTGCCATCCCTATCAGATAATTCATAGCAAAGTGAAGTTCTAATTCCTACTTCTTTGGCAGCTTCACCAAGTTTAAATAAGGATCCTTCTACAGAATTTGGTCCTGAATGGTGGTCAAATAAAGTTGTTACACCATTTTGAATTGATTCCATATATGTTGTGAGTGCATTTAATTTTACATCCTCATTTGTAAGAGTTCTATCCAAGGTCCACCAAAGATTTTCCAATACATTATAAAAGTTATCTGTTGGTTTTGATGCAGCCATTCCTCTTGCATATGCGGAATAGATATGTGAGTGACCACATATCATTCCAGGCATAAGAAGTTTTCCTTCTACATCTACTAACTGTTCATCAGGATATTTTTTTGTGATTTCTGATGCATTACCAATGTCTGCTATATAATTATCTTTTATATAGATTGCACCATTTTCATAAATATTATTTTCTGCATCGTTTGTTATAATAAAGCCATTTGTTAAGATCATGGTTTTCTCCTTTGTAGTTTAGAAGATATTACTACTTCTTTAAATTTGCAGTTGGTCTTAAGTAGTGTTGGTAATTTTTCTCTATAGATTCGATAAACTTAACTAATTTTTCTGATAAATCTTTGTTAATATCATTTGTTTCAACAATATTTCCATTTTCTAGTCTTACCTTGTAAGAATTATCATCTAATTTTAAGAAACCAACATTTGTTGAGTCGATGAAGTCTTCATCAGTCCAAAATACTGTAAACTTATCTTTGTATGGATTTCCAGCATGTGGACAAAATACTCCACAGTTACCACATTCGTTGCACATGCCGTCTATGTGGATAATTTGATGTAGATTTTCAAATCCGTCTACCTCGATTGCAACATTTGCTCTATTAGGGCAAACTTCTGTACAAATTTCACAGATTTGATCACATTTTAGACATCTATTTCCTTCTTCGTGTCCTTGTTTCTTTTCTTCAAGGATTCCTCTTTTTGCGTAAATTACTTCTTTATCTTCAGGAACTTCGAATTTTTTGAAGTCATTATCTAGATTTTCTTTTTTTAATATATCTAAAGCAACAGTTTTTGCTTGACCCATAGCATTTACTATAGTTGATGCTCCTGTTAAACAATCACCAATTATATATACATTTTCTATATTTGATTCAAATGTATCTAGTGTTCTTGGTTTGTTTCTATCATCTAAGTTGATTCCATTTTCTTCAAATTGAGAAGTATCAACTCTTGCCCCTGTAGCACAGATTACGTTATCAAATTCTAAATTTAATTCTTCTCCTGTAGAAACAACTGATTTTCTTCCTGAAGCATCAAATTCTCCAAGCTCCATTTTTTCACATTTTAGAGTTTTTCCATCGTATTCTACTGGTGCAACAAGTTCTAGAATTCTATGTCCTTCACTTTTTACATCGTTTACTTCTTCTTGAGTAGCTGGCATGTAAGCTTCTGTTCTTCTATAAACTAAGGTTACATCTTCAACACCTTCTTGTCTTGCTGCAGTTCTTGTGCAGTCCATTGCAACATCTCCTGCTCCAATAACAGCAACTTTTTTACCAAGTTTTGCCCCGTCTTTCATTCTGACATCCCATAAGAAGTCAAGGGCATCTATTATGTGTTCGCTTCCAACTTTAACTGGAGATCTTCCTTCTTTCCAAGCTCCTGTTGCAACTACAATATAATCAAAATCTTTTTTAAGCTCTTCATAAGATTGTGTTACTTCACTATCAAATTCAAACTTAACGCCTTGGTTTAATGCTATCTTATAATCTCTTTCGATTTCATCGTCAGAAATTCTAAATTCAGGAATAATGTGACTTACTATACCATAAGGTTTGGATAGTTTTTCACGAACCAATACATCCATTCCGTTTCTTCTTAGATAAGATGCTGCTGCAATTCCAGCAGGACCTGCTCCAATAACAAGAACTTTTTTATCTGATTTAAGATCTGTCGCTGTAATATTTTCTACAAATTTTTCTTGTGCATTATCTGCTGCTATAAGTTTCATATCTCTAATTTGTAGAGTTTTTTCGTAATCTACTCTTGTACAATGACTTTGGCAGTAGTGGGCACAAAGTTCTCCAAGTATTGTAGGAGCTGTATTATCATTTGCTATTACTTCAATAGCTTTATCATAATCTTTTTCGGCTACAAGTTTTAAATATTCAGGAATTTGTTGGTGGATTGGACATCCTCCATCTTTACAAGGAGCTTTATAGCAATCTGTTAGTGGAAGAGCTGATTCTGTCTTTCTTGATCCTACTTTTTCTCTGTAAAGCTTATTATTTTCCCAATCATTGATTATTTCATCTCTTAAAGCTGCAATTTTATCTACATCTACACCCTTATATTCTTTCCCTAAAAGATCTTCTGTAATTTTAGCAAGTTGGTTAAATCTTACATATCCACCTGGTTTTAGAATTGTTGTAGCAACTGTAATAGGTTGACCAATTGCATCAAAAATTTTGGCTATATTTCTTGCATCAGCTCCACCTGAATAAGAAATTGGAAGTTTACCTTCAAATTTTTCTGAAAGCATTGCTGCCATAGAAAGAGTTAATGGAAGTAGAGATCTTCCTGACATATACATTTCTTCTGATGGTAATTCATTTCTTTTAACATCAACAGGGAATGTATTGGTAAGTTTTACACCAAATACTAAATCTTTTTCTTCTCCAAGCTTCATAAGCTTATCAAGCATAACAACTGCATCTTCATATTGAAGGTCGTTGTTAAAATGGTGATCTGTAAATGCTATGTAATCATATCCCATTTTATCTAGAGTTTTTCTGGCATATTCATAACCTAACATAGTAGGGTTGCATTTAATAAATGTATTTAATTTCTTTTCTGTTAAAAGATATTTTGCTATAGCTTCTATTTCATGCGCAGGACATCCGTGTAAAGTTGATAATGTAATAGAATTACAAATCTCTGGACTTATATTTTCTAAATCGTCTAGAGTAAAGTTTTCAAACATATCAATATTTCCTTTTAAAAATTCTTTACATTCTTTAAATACTTGGGTGTTTTCTGCATTTTTTAATCCTTCAATATAGTTGTCAATTTTTTCAGATTTTATTCCTTCTAAATCATAACCACAGCTCATATTGTAGGCAAAGTCTTTTTTATCAGAAAGTCCAAATTCTTTTGCTAATACTTGTATTAAGAAATATCCCTTTACATATTCATCAAATGCTTCTTCTACTTTAAGTTCTGTTGACCATTCGCAGTTATAACATTCGTCTTCTGCCAAAATACATGGTCTAGCAATCGCCTTTTGTATGTCTTCACCATCTAATATTTGAACTGTTTTTAGTTCTATAAATCTTGCTCCTGTAAGATAGGAAGTAAGTATGTTTTGTGCTAATTGAGAATGAGGGCCGGCTGCTGGTCCAACACATGAAGAAATTTCATCTCCAAAAATAGTTTTTAGTTTAGTTCCTTTTTCATTCTTATAGAAGGCTTCTTTTCTGATTCCAAAGACTCTTCCTTCGTTTTTATATTCCTCTTTTGTCCAGTTAATTAACTCGCTAAAGGACATGGGTCTCATATATTCACTCATTTTTACCTCACCTTCGTGTTTATATAATAGTAAATCTTAGATTTTATATATGTATAATATTTTTTATTAATATATCGTTTTCAAAAAATAATCTATACTTTCTTCTTAAAACTTTTTTATCTTATATATCTTTTAAAAAAGGAGCTGTTGCATACTAAAGCTATTGCAACAGCACCATAAATTTCAAATTATTTTGTATATTCTAATGGAAGTACAGCATATGTTGCAGCACATGTAACAAGGTCTTGTTTAAATGTAATTTCGTTTGGTGCATGAGCTTGATCTTCTGCTCCTGGTCCAAATCCGATCACTGGAATACCGTGTCTACCCATTATAGCAACACCGTTTGTAGAGAAGGTCCATTTATCTGTTAATGGAAGATTTTTTCTCTTTTCGATTTCTTTTTCTATGTTTGGTGCTATTCTGTTTTCGCCATAAAGACCTATATAAGCTCTTTCAAGTGCTTTTGTCACTTCATGATCTTCTGGAATTACCCATGTTGGGAAGTATGCTTCTTGTTCATAGCTTAATCCTGTCCAGGATGGTCTTGAATAATTGTACATAGTTACTTTTGCACCATATTTTTTAGCTGATGGTAAATCTTCTATTTCTTTGATACATGATTCCCAAGTTTCACCTGCAGTCATTCTTCTATCAAGAGAAATTGCACAAGAATCTGCTACAGCACATCTTGATGGTGATGTATAAAAGATTTGAGAAGTTGTTACTGTTCCTCTTCCTAAGAAGTTTGCTTCTTTGTATTCTGGATTATATTTTTCATCAAGCATTTTAACTAGCCCCTTGATTTCTACTGAATCATCTGCAGGGTTTTCGTTTAATTGTTCAATTTCATTTAAGATTTTTGCCATTTTATATATAGCATTATCTCCACGTTCTGGAGCAGATCCGTGACAAGAAACTCCTTGTACTTCTACTCTCATTTCCATACGGCCTCTTTGTCCTCTATAGATTCCGCCATCTGTAGGTTCTGTAGAAACAACGAATTCAGGTTTGATATTTTCTTGTTCTATCATATATAACCAGCAGTTTCCATCACAGTCTTCTTCTTGTACTGTTCCTGTAACTAAAACTCTAAATTTGTCATTTAAGAAGTCTAGATCTTTCATAACTTTAGCGCCATAAACAGCAGATACGATTCCACCTAATTGGTCAGAACCACCACGTCCACCAATTAAATTTTCGTCTTCAAATCCTTTATATGGATCAAATTCCCAGTTATCAATGTTACCAATACCTACTGTATCTATATGAGCATCAAATCCGATTTGCTTTTCTCCTGTTCCCATTTCTCCAAGAACATTACCTTGTTTGTCGATCCAAGCTTTATCGAATCCAAGTTTTTCCATTTCTTCTTTTATTCTTTTTGCCTTGTCGCCTTCTTCACAAGATTCACCCTTTAAAAGAATTAAATCTCTAAGGAAAGCATTCATATCTTCTGAATAATTTTGTGCAGTTTCTTTAACTAAATCATAATTGATTTCTGTCATTGTTTACCCCCTGGATTTTTTGTTTTATTTTTATTTACTACTACTTATTTATTGTTTACTCTTGGTTGATCTTTTTCCCAAAGTTCTTTTAATTTAGCTTTTGGATCTTCTACTCTTTGTAAGAACATCATTGCTGCTATTATATATGGTTTATAGCTTGCTTCTTTGTATAGATCTTTTCTATATCTATCAAATACAGATGCTTCTACTTCTCCATGTTCACAAGATACTCCTGAAATATCAGCTGGTAGTGGATGGCAGTATAGGGCTTTTCCATCTTTTGTTGTAGCCATTAATTCTTCTGTTACTGTCCAGTCCATATGTTCTTTATTTTGTTCTAGAAGTTTTTCTTCTAATTCATCAATTCCTTCAAAATCTCCTTCAGAATATAGTTTTGTTCTTTCTTCCATAGCAGCGAAAGGAGCCCAGCTTTTTGGATAAACTATATCTGCATCTTTAAATGCTTCTTCCATGTTATTTGTTACTGTGAATGATCCACCAGATTCTTCAGCTTGCTTTTTAGATAATTCAACAATATCTTCCATTACTTCATATCCTTCTGGATGAGCAAGAACTACGTCCATTCCTAATCTTGTCCATAGTCCAATACCACCTTGTGGACATGATAATGGTTTACCATATGATGGTGAATAAGCCCATGTTAAAGCTATTTTTTTACCTTTTAGTGATTCTACACCATCAAAATAATGGTTAAAGTGTGCTGTATCAGCCATCATTTGTGTTGGGTGATCTCTATCACATTGTAAAGATATTAATGTTGGTCTTTGTTCTAATGTTCCCTCTTTATATCCTCTTTGTACTGATTCTGAGAATTCTACTTGGTATTCGTGACCTTGGCCAATGTACATGTCATCTCTGATTCCTACAACATCTGCCATAAATGAAACCATGTTAGCTGTTTCTAGTAATGTTTCACCATGTGCTACTTGTGATTTTTTTTCATCTAAGTCTTGTACTTCAAGTCCTAACATGTTTGCAGCTGAAGCATAAGAAAATCTTGTTCTTGTTGAGTTATCTCTAAAGATTGAAATTCCTAATCCTGAATCAAATATTTTTGCTGATTTATTGTTTTCTCTTAATTCTCTAATAGCATCAGCTACAGCCCAAACTGCTTTTAATTCGTCTTCGCTTTTATCCCATGTTAATAAGAAGTCATCTTGGTATAATTTTTTGTAATCTAAACTGTCTAATTGGTTTATAATGTCTTGAAATTTGTTGTCCATATTTTTCTCCTTAAATTAATTTTATTTTATATTTTAATAGTTATAATTTTCGTCGTTTGTATAATATCCATCCCATACAACTTTTCTGTAGTGTGCAAAGTCTGTATCGCCCTCAGTAGAGATTAGTAGAATTACAGAGTTTTCATCAAGTTGTAGTTTTTCTTTTATATCAGCAAGGTCATCTCTTTGAAGAATTTCACTAATAGGTCCAACAGTTGCTGCTCCTGATTCTCCTGAAATTATTCTTTTATCACCTTTTAATGGGTTTCCTAAAATTCTCATTCCTCTAGCTGCTGAATTATCTGGTACAGAAAGGAAAGCATCGGCATAAGATTTTAATATTGGCCATCCAACTGTTACAGGTTCTCCACAAGCAAGACCTGCCATAATTGTGTTCATTTCTCCTGTTACATTATGAATTTTTCCATCATTTGCTTCTGCTGTGATGAAGTTACAATTTGCTTTTTCTGGTTCAACAATTCCTATAAAAGGTTTGTCTTCTCCTTCAAATACTGAAGAGAAATATCCTGTTACACCTGTAGCAAATGATCCTACTCCTGCTTGTGCAAATATATGAGTTGCCTTTTCTCCTAGCTCTTCTAGTTGGTCTTCAGCTTCTTTTGCAAGTGTAGAATATCCTTGAATGATCCATGTTGGAATTTTTTCATATCCTTCCCAAGCTGTATCTTGGACCATTATGTAGCCTTTTTCTTCTGCATACTTATTTGCAATCCTTACGCAATCATCATAGTTTAATCCATCCATAATGTCACATTTTGCTCCAAGAGCTCTAATATTATCTCTTCTTTCAAGTGCTGAACCATCTGGCATTATAACTATACATTTTTGGTTGAGTTCTTTGGCTGCCCAAGCAACTCCTCTACCATGGTTTCCATCAGTTGCAGTTATAAAGGTCAAGTCACCTATTTTATCCTTTACTTCTTTTGAAACTAATTTTTCAAAAGGTAAGTCATCAATATCTACCCCTAGTTTGTCTGCTATATATTTTCCTATAGCAAATGATCCACCCAATACTTTAAAAGCATTTAGACCAAATCTATAAGACTCATCCTTTACAAATATATTTTTTACACCCAAAAATTCTGCAAGATTTTTTAATTCTACAAGTGGTGTTACTGAATATTGTGGAAAACTTGCGTGGAATCTTTGTGCTTTACTAGTCACTTCTTGATTAATAAAGCTTAAGTCCACTTTATCCTTTTCCTCTTGTTTATTCAGTACAATTTTATATCTTTCTTTCATTGATACTCCTTTCCCAAAAAAACTGCTAGCGTTATTCTTATATGTAATGTAACATATTACTAAATTAATTGTAGCACATTCTATAAATAATACAAATACTTTTTTTAAAAAATTTAATATTCTTAGAAAATCCTTTTCTCAGATTATTTGTCATATGTGTTATAATAAAAAATATCCTAATAAAGGAGGAGAGAATGAACGATATTGAATTAGAAGTTTGTGGGGGTTGTAATGCAAAAATTCCCGCTGCTTCATTGGATGAGATTTTAAAATCCATTCAAAATTATAGAAGAGATGATATTATTGTAGGATATGATTCAAAGGATGATTCTGCAGTAATAAATATCGATGACAAAACAGGGATTATTACAACTTTGGATTTTTTCCCTCCAATGGTAAGTGATCCATTTATCTTTGGACAAATTGCTGCTGCAAACGCTCTTTCAGATATATATGCAATGGGAGCAGATCCTATATGTGCTTTAAATATTGTGGCTTTTCCAGAAGAAGGAAATATCAAATCCTTAGAAAAAATTCTTCAAGGGGGCGCTGATAAAGTTAGGGAAGCTTATGCAAGCTTGGTTGGAGGACACTCGATCCATGACCCTAAAGTTAAATATGGACTTACAGTAATTGGAAAAACTGATATAAATAAAATTTGGAAAAATAACACTCCAAAGGTAGGTGATAAACTTATCTTAACTAAGCCTCTGGGCGTTACTCTCATAGTAAATGCTCATTCTGTAGGACTTGTAGGAGATGATGAATATCAGGCTGCAGTAGAGTCAATGACCAGTCTTAACAAATATGCTAAAGATATATTAGAAAAATACAAAATATCTTCAGCAACCGATGTAACTGGTTTTGGTTTACTTGGACATTTAGGCGAAATGGTTGGAGATGACTTTTCTGCCATTTTAAAAAGCGAATATATACCATGCCTACCTAAGGCTAAATATGCTGCTAGTGAATTTGTCTTTACCAAAGGTGGACAAAGAAATAGAATGTTTATGGAAAAAAAGGTAGAATTCCAAATAGATGACTTTGCACTTGAGGAAGTTTTATACGATCCACAAACTTCTGGAGGACTTCTTGTTTCTATAGATTCTAAAGATGCAGAAGAAGCTTTAGAAGAGTTAAAGGCGAATAATATTCAAGCTTCTATAATTGGAGAAGTTTATAAAAAGTTTGATAAGAGTATATTTATTGTTTAAGAAAGGATAAATTTATGAAAGAAATAGATGCTAGAGGAATAGAATGTCCTATGCCTGTAATTATGGCTAAAAGACTCGTAAAGGAAGATGTAAAAATTTTTAAAGTTCTAGTTAATGAACAAATAGCTGTAGATAATTTAAATAAAATGGCAAGTCAAGTTAACTATAAGACTACAGTTGAAAAAAAAGAAAATGGAGAATTCGAACTTTTGTTTGAAAAGTCAGATGAGATATCTCAAAAAGAAACCTTATCTCCTATGCAGTCAAATGAATATGTAGTTGTCTTAGATGCAGATAAGATGGGAGAAGGTGATGAAGACTTTTCTAAAAAATTAATCGAAAGTTTTCTTCTAGCCTTAACAGAACAAGATAAGTATCCCGAATACATAATCTGTTACAATAAAGGAGTTTACTTAACTACAAAAAGAGAAAACGCAATTGAAGATTTAAAGAAACTTGAAGAAGGTGGAGTAAAGATTCTTTCTTGTGGGCTTTGCTTAGATAATTATGGAGTAAAAGAAGATTTACAAGTTGGAAGTGTAACAAATATGTATGAAATAGTTGGACTAATGACTACAAAAAGAGTTGTAAGACCATAAATGGAATATGTAATTTATACCTTCGATTCTACTTCTGACTCCATGCTTTCAGAAATGGCAATGGAAAAAGAAAGTATAAGAGCAAGACTTGTACCCCTACTTCCAGAAATAGATGCCGGATGTGGCCTTGCACTTAGATTTGAGAAAAAATTCTATAAGGAAGTAGAAAAAGTTTTTGAAATTCACAAGTTAAATTATAAAGATAGATATATACTATTATATGAAAAAAAAGAAAGAAAACCCAAAATTTTAGATTATGATTTACTTAGATAATGCAGCAACTACAATTGATAAAGAAAAAAAAGTGGCAGAGGCAATCTACAAGTCACTAATGAGCAGAAGTTATGCTAACCCTTCAAGGGGATCTTATCAGGCAAGCTTAAATTCTCTTAGAAAAATGCTTGAAATCAGAATGACTATAGGTAATTATTTCGGTCTAAGCGATCCTAGAAAAGTCATCCTTACGCCAAATATAACTTTTGCTCTAAACTTTATTATTAGATCACTTTTTAAAAAAAATGATCATATAATAACAAGTATTTCTGAGCATAATTCTGTTTTAAGACCACTTTATAATTTTTCAAAAAATGGAGGCGAAATATCTTTCATAGGACTTGATGATCAATTTAATTTAAAATTAGATGAAATTGAAGGTCTTATAAAGGAGAATACAAAAGCTATACTTATAACAGCAGCATCCAACGTATCTGGGAAAGTTACAGAACTTGAAAAAGTTTATGAAATATGTAAAAAATACAACTTAAAACTAATCATTGATGGGGCTCAAATCGCTGGAGTTTGTAATTTTAGTCTTAAAAATTTTGATAATACAATTTTTGCCTTTACAGGACATAAGGGTTTACATGGACCACAAGGTACTGGAGGATTTCTTATTAAGGGAGAATTTGATTTTGAGCAGGTTTTTTCTGGTGGATCAGGTTTTGATTCTTTTTCAAAAATCCAGCCTAAAACTCTTCCTGATCTTTTCGAACCAGGAACATGTAATCTGCACTCTTTTGTTGGTTTGCAGGCTGCAATTGAAGAAATCGAAAAAAATAAACCCTACCAAAAACTGGACCATCTTACAAAACTTTTATATAAAAAACTTAAAAAAAATCAGAACTTAGAATTTTATACCCACTTAGAAGAGGTTAATGCACCTATTGTTTCAATTAATATTAAAGGTTATGATGCGAATACTGTAGGTGAAATTTTGGATCAAGAGTATGGTATATGTGTAAGAACAGGATCTCATTGTGCACCACTTTTCCATGAGAGATTTGAAACAAAAAATAGATCTATAGTAAGACTTAGCCTTTCCCACTACAATACAGAAGACGAAATTGATAAAGTAGTTAAAGCAATTGAAGAGATTTCAGAAAAATAACCACCCTTTTACATCAGGTGGTTATTTTTTTAAGTACAATAATTTATTTTCATCAATTTGAAAAAATATTCTTTCTTTTTCTTTTAATTTATTCCATTTATCTTTTTCAACTTCTATCCTGAGTCTCCCTTGATTATTAGAATCTTTAGATTTTCCTATAATAGTATAACCAAAGAGTTCTTCTACTTCTTTTATAACTTCAAGCTCATAAAAATTTACTCCTTCTTTATTTTCACTTAAATTTACATAGTGACTTCTTATCCCTAGAATATCAGAAGGTTTATAGTTTTTTAAAACTAAAGTAAGTCCCCAGTCTTTTGCATAAAACAAGTCATCTCTTATATGATTAATTTCAGAAAAGTTCTTACAACCAGATAATTCTGCTGCTGCGAGAGTCAATGGTTTATCGAAAAGTTCTCTTGTACTTTTTCTATCTTCTCCTTTTCCATTTTTCATAATGATAATTCCATCACACATTCTATAAATTTCATCCCTGTCATGCGATACAAAAAGAGCTGGAATCTTATATTTTTCAATTGTATTTTTTATTTCAAGTTCTATCTTCCACCTAAGGTAGGAATCAAGAGCTGAATAGGGTTCATCCAAAAGTAAAATTTTTGCACCATTGACCAAAATCCTAGCAAGAGCAACTCTCTGTTTTTCTCCACCAGATATTTCATGAGGATAATTATCTCTTACCTTTTGGAGATTCATTTCATCTAACTTCTTATTTATAAGCTCATTTGCATTTAAATTTTTATCTCTAATACCAACTTTTATATTTTCATAAACAGTCATATTAGGAAATAGAGCATAGTCTTGGAACAAAAATCCAACATTTCTATCTTGTGGTCTTAAATTTATATTCTTACTAGAATCATATAAAATTTTCCCATCCAAAACTATCCTTCCACGATCAGGTTTTATTATTCCTGCAATAGCTTTTAGTGTCAAACTCTTCCCAGAGCCAGAGGCACCCAGAATTCCTAGGACTGAATCGCTACTTTCAAAATTTACATCCAATTTAAAACTACCATAGTCTTTAAAAATATCTACTTTTAACATCTTAGACTCTCTTTTTCATTATATTATTATTTGCTTCAAGTAAATTTATCACAAGCAGAATTACTAAAGAAATTAAAACATTAATAAATACCCACTTATAGGCTAATGCATCTTTTCCTATTCTCCAAAATTGGTAAACACTTGTTGAAATAGTGGCGGTTTTTCCAGGTATGTAACCACTTACCATGCTAGTTGCTCCATACTCTCCAAGAGCTCTAGCAAAAGAAAGAACAAGTCCAGCTAAAACACCCTTTTTACAAGTTGGAAGAGTAATTTTCCAAAAAATCCAAGTGTTAGACTTGCCCAATGTTTCTCCAGCATATTTAAGATTCATATCAAAAGCTTCAAAAGCTCCTCTTGCAGTCCTATACATTAGTGGAAAGGTAACTATCACAGTAGCGATTATAGAAGAATACCATTTCATAATTAAGTTTACTTCAAAAAAATTTTGAACTATGTTACCTAGTAAACTATTTGGTCCTAGAGTTTTTATTATAAAAAACCCAATAACCGTAGGTGGAAGAACCAATGGTAGGGTCAAAATTACATCACATATACCTTTTATAGTTGGAGGTAATTTTTTTACATAATAAGCAAAAAAAATCCCTAAAAAAAAGGTAATTACTGATGATATGATAGCTATCCTTATGGAGTTATATAGAGGAAAAAAATCCATTATTTGTACCCCTTTTTTTCTATGGACCTCTTAAAAATAGGCCCTTTCACTTGAACGAACTATTTAACTGGAGTAAATCCAGATTTTGTAAAGATTTCACTTGCTTGGTCTGTTTGTAAAAATTCTAAAAACTCTTTAGCTTCTTCTTTGTGTTTTGAGCTCTCTAAGACTGCCGCAGGATAAATAACTTTATTATCAAGCATAGAGTCATCAGCTTCTGCAACTATATTTAAGTCAAATACTTTTGCATCAGTCGCATAAATAATTCCTGCATCAACAGCATTTTCTTTTATCCAAGAAGCAACCTCTCTTACGTTTGAACCATATGATATTTTTGGTTGAATCTTTTCAAAAATTCCTAAATTCTTAAGAATTTCTTCTGAATATTGTCCAACAGGAACATCTTCGTTACCTAAAGCTATAGTCTCTATATTTTCTTTAGCCAAGTCTTGAAATTTTTCTACACCTTTTTCATTATCACCAGAAGCCACTAAGCAAACTTTATTTTCAAGTAAGTCAGTTCTAGTTTCCTTGTCAATTGAAACTTTACCGTTATAATTTTTTTGATCAGGATCAAGCGCATTCATTTGTTTTTGAGCAGCAGAGATAAAAATATCACAATCTGCCCCTTCCAAAATTTGAGACTTTAAAGTTCCTGAAGAATCAAAGCTAAATGTTAGATTTATATCCTTATGGTCGCTTTCATAAACATCTTTTAACTTTTCTAAAACATCGGTCATAGAAGCTGCAGCAAATACTACTAGATCTTCACTTTCCGTTTTTACATTTTTCTCTTTTAGACCATTTATAGTTTCTTCACTAGTTAAATTTTCATTTTTCCCAGCTCCACAAGCTATCAAATTAATAGCAATAAGTGAACAAAGTGTCATAGTAAAAAATTTTTTTAATTTCATAGGTTCTCCTAATTTAAAAATTTAAATAAGTTTTATCTCATCTCCTACTTTTACAAGTCCACCCTTTATTACTTTTGTAAAAATACCTTCTTTCGGCATTATACACTCTCCAACCTCATTCTTTATGGCACATCCCTTGTGGCATTTTTTACCAATTTGGGTTACTTCTTGTATAGTTTTACCAATTTGAAGTCTAGTTCCTACAGGAAGTTCATATAAAACTATTCCTTCGGTTGTAATGTTTTCTGCAAAGTCCCCATCTTTAAGATTAGGTAGATTTACTTTCATTTTTTCAATAGATTCTTCAGCTAAAAGGCTAACTTGTCTATGCCATTTCCCTGCATGGGCATCGCCTTCTAAGCCAAAATCTTCTATAAAGAGTCCTTCGCTTTGAGGAGTTTTGATAACTCCCTTTGTTTCTGATTTATTAATAGAAATTACTTTTGCCATATTTACCTCAATGTTGTTTGAAATCTCCACTCAAAATATCTAACCCATGGGAAAGACTTGGAAGTATCGCGAAAATACTTTCTTTGACAGCTTTAGGAGATCCTGGAAGATTTATAATCAATGAATTTTTTCTTATACCACTTGTAGATCTTGATAACATCCATTTGTTTGTTTTTTCTTTGGAATATAGTCTTATAGCATCTGAAATAGATGATGCAGATTTTTCTATAACAAGCTCTGTAGCTTCTGGAGTTACATCTCTCTTACTAAAACCTGTTCCACCTGATGTGAAGATTAAAGGAATCTTTCTCTCATCTGCCAAATAAATAAGCTCATTTTTTATATCTTCAATATTATCAGGAATAATTTTTGAGTATACAAGCTTATAGTTTTCAGGCATAGATTCTTTAAAAGCATCAACTGATAAATCTTTATTTTCTCCACTAGATCTAGTGTCACTCGCTACAATAACTGCATAGTCATAAATCTTTTCTTCTACTGAATCAGCATGAAAATGTCCAGATTTACCACCGACTTTTTCTACAAGATAAATTTTTTCTATAGACATTGTTTTATCCATAGACTTGCACATATCATAAACCGTTAGAAGACCACAAGAGACTCCTGTTAGAGCTTCCATTTCTACACCAGTTTTTCCTTCACACTTAACCCTTACTTCACAAAATAAATACTCATCTTCAAAATAGAAATTTACATTTATTCCATTTAAAAATAAAGGGTGAGCCATCGGTATAATAGATGATGTGTTTTTCACTCCCTGTATTGCTGCAACTTGTGCTATAGAAAGAACATCACCTTTTTTCATTTTTTCATTTTTTATTGCTTCTATAGTTTCTTTTTTAAGTTTTATATATCCTCTGGCAAGAGCCTGTCTAATAGTTGGACTTTTTTCTGAAATATCCACCATTTGACCTCTGCCATTTTCATCAAGATGCGTAAACATCTAGCCTCCTATTCTATTCATACTTTCTATAATATTTTCGCCCTTATTTAAATTGTGCTTTTGTGGTTTTATTAATAAGGCCCTTTCTATAAGAGGCCTTATATCATCACCATTTCTAAGAGCAGCTTTTAAATCTATTACCTTATCATTATGAAGACAAGGCTTTAGTTTACCATCACTTGTAAGTCTAATCCTATTACAGTTTTCACAAAAATTATGGGAAATCGGTTCTATAAACCCTACTCTTCCTTTGGCTCCTTTAAGTTTATAAAGTTTTGCAGGAGAAGAAATGTCATCGTTTTCTATTTTAATGAGATTAGAATTTTTTATGATCTGATCACATGATAGGAATTTAGATTTTGCATATTCTGCTGTCGGTCCAATAGGCATAACTTCTATAAACCTTACATCAATTTGCCTATCCTTTGTTAGATTAATAAAGTCATTAATTTCTCCATCGTTGATTCCTTTTAGGAGAACTGTATTAATTTTAATCTTAAGCCCAACTTCTTCCGCTTTTTTTATTCCTTCTAAAACATCTGATAAATTTCCCTTTGTTAACTTCTCAAACGTTTCTGGATTTAAAGTATCCAAAGAAATATTAACTCTATTAAGTCCTGCTTTTTTTAAAGTTTCTGCCTTTTTTGCAAGTAATGAAGCGTTCGTAGTCATCGCTAGATCTTTAACTTCTTTTATATATCCTAAAGACTCAACAAATTTCTCTACACCTTTTCTAAGCAGAGGTTCTCCACCTGTAATTCTTATTTTATCAACACCATTTTCTACAAAAATGTGACTTATATAATAAAGTTCTTCAAAGGTTAACAATTCAGATCTATCTTTTTTTAAAACTCCACCTTCTGGCATACAGTATTTACACCTAAAATTGCATAAATCTGTAAGCGAAATTCTAAGATAATTAATTTTTCTATCAAATTTATCTAACATAAGGTTCACCTATCCTCTTCTAGAAACTAATAATAGTATAACACAATTTAAATAAATACAACAAAGCCTAAGGAAATTGTTTCGATACATTAAAATATGAAAAAACTTCCACAAATATAAAACTTGTGGAAGTATCATAATGTATTTTATTTATTATTTTACTATTATTTTACCAAATCCTGCCTTAAGATCCATCGACAAGTCAGTTTTTTCAGGATCAGTAGAAATTTGATATCCTTCTTTTCTTTGAATTTTATTCTTAAATTTATCAGAAATCGAATGATTAGTTGATTTGATTACAGCAGATATTTCTCCCTTATAATCTTCTGTATCAACAACAAGACTACCAAAACCTGAATTTAGAGAAATATCAGAAATTCCTAAAAGTTTTCCTACTCTTATAGATCCAGATTGAGAATTAACCTTTAGTCTTTCTGAATTTGTTCCATCAACCCTTATAGATCCATTAACTGCAGTTATTGTAGTTTCACTTCCTGAAATATTGGTTAAATAAATTGAACCATTTACATTATCAACATCTAATCTACCATTAGTATTTTTTATTTCGATTTTTCCATTTACATTCTTAACTTCTACATCACCTGCAGAGTTAATTAAAGAAATTCTTCCATTTACGCTTTCTATAAAGGATTTTGTAAAGTCTACATCACAAACTTCTATCTCACCATTTACAGTATTTATTGATAGGTCATCATAAGTATTTGATCCTAAAAATAAATTAACATTTGCAGAAGCATGAAGATTCTTGTATTCAGGATTAACTTTTACAGAAAGTTTTCCTTCTTCTACATCTATTAAAAGATAGTCTGTTACTTCTTCTATCTTTTCTTTGAAGTATACCTTTTGTTTGGCAGTGATAAAGTTATCTTGAGCTCTTTCAATTCCTATATTTCCATTTATAAGATTTATTTCTATTTCTTTAATTTCGTCATCAATTCTTGTTTCATCTTCCACAGAAATAGAGTTGATATGATAAAGATTATTTGGATTAGTCATAGAGTCAAAATCTATATTTGAAATAGTTTCACTAGTTTTTTTGATAACTTTTTCTAATGAAGAACTTAGTTTATCTATAAGACTATCCTCATTTTTATTTGACTTATCTGAACCTAGAGCTTCTAAAAGTTCACTTGCCTGATCAACATTTATCTTTCCTTCTTTTAGCATTTCTAAAATCATTTGTCTTTCTTCATTCATCTTGAATCTCCTTTAACAATTCTCTTGCTTGATCTGCTGTTATGTCTCCATTGTCAAGCATATTTAAAATATCTATCCTCGACTCTTTTTTATCTATTTTTCTTCCTAATTTTTTAACAATTTTATCTATTCTATTTCTTACAGTTGGGTATGAGATAGAAAGTTCTTCCCCAACTTCTTTGATTGATCCTCTTTTTATTAAAAAGAGTTCTATAAATTCTTTATCTTCTTGGTCTAGCCTTTGAAACTTATCCATTTCAAACTCACCTGATATCTCTGTTTTACATGAGTTACATTTATAAGAAGTGATAACTAAATCATTACCACAATTTGGACATTTATTAATCATAAGACCTCCTTTTGATTTTAGTATACCATGTTTTTTAAATTTGTAAAGTTTTGTTTTAACTTTCCTTATATTTTTATGCCAATTATTAAAGATTATTAATTTCTATTTTAAAAAAAAGTATTTTTTGAAATAAAAAAGAGGCTTCCGCCTCAAAATTTTAAATCAATTTTTAATTTTAAATATATTCCTTTATCCAGTAGGCTTTCATCGCCCTTATAATCCAAATAATAGTATTTATAGTCAAAAATGCAGATATAATAAATAATATCATGGCTATAGCATAAGCTATATATGGGTCGAATAGTTTGTAGTGGATTTTAGATATAGCAAGACCTGAAAATACAGCAAAAACCAAGGTCCACTTTATGGCCGTAATAAAAACTTCTTTAAAGTCCACATAAACATATCTTTTTTTAGCATATCTTTTATTAAAATTATCACGTCTGAGTTTATTCTCTTCTCTTTTGTCTCTGTTTTCTTTTATAAGCTTTGCATAATAAAAATCCATGTCTTCTTTTTTTACAGCATATTTTTTAAGAAGTTTCATCTCTTTTTCAGAATATTCTAACGATAGAATTTTTTTAGTTATTTCCGCCTTTGACTTATATGAAATTTTCTCATCCCTAAGTTCTCTAAGCTTAACTAGATCATTTTCATGTTCTATTTTATCCAGAGTATCCTTCTCATATGCTCTTTCTTTTTTTAAGTAGACTAAGAAAAAGCCCATAAGAGCTAAAATAACTATGGCTTGTCCTATAAATAAAAATATTGTTGTTGAACCAAAAGTACTTATTATTAACATAACTACTGTGGGGATAAAAATTATAACAAAAGTTAAAAATAAAAATTTAAGTATACTTCGCAATTTTTCCTCCTTAAATATGATATAAACTTTCATAAAGTTTTTCACATTTTTTTCCAAAAGATTCTATAGAGAAGTTTTCTAAAGCAAAATTTCTTGCATTTTCTTCCATTTCTTTTTTCTTTTTAATATCAGAAAAAATTTCTCCTAAGAATTTTTTAAATTCTTCAAAGCTTTCATATTGAAAGCCATTAAAATCATTTTCTATAACATTTTTCAAACATAAGTCTTTCCTACAAAGAGCAATCCTTCCATTAGAAAGACTTTCATAGTAAGTAAGACCTTGTGTCTCACTTTTACTTGCTGATACGAAAACATCTGAAATTTGGTAGTATTTATTTACTAACTTTGGATCTACTTGACCAATAAACTCGATTTTTTTATCAATTTTTTTTGAATAAGCTTTTAACTTATTTAGGTAAGGTCCTCCACCAACTATTAAAAATTTAAGTTTATCTATATCTAATTCTTGGTAAAAATCTATAAGTTCTTCTATATTCTTCTCTTCAGCAAGTCTTCCTATATAAATCATTATTCTATCATCTAAATTAAATCCATATTTTTTTCTTAAAATATTTCTATCTAAAATTTCAGGAATTTCAATCCCCGTAGGTATTTTTATTATTTTATCTTTTCTTATACCATAAGTTAGTAAAATATCTTTTGTTTTTACTGATGGAACTATAACATTATCTACTCTATTTGCTACATTCCTTGATAAAGTTGATATGATTTTTTTACCAACCTTTTTTGAAGGAGAAAAATAATGAGTGTAGTCCTCATATATTGTATGATAGGTATGGACTAAGGGTGCATTGGTTTTTCTTGCAATTTTCTTTGCCATAATAAAGGTTGAAAATTCACACTGACTATGAATCAAATCAGGCTTCCAATTTATAAGTTCTAATATTTCTCTATTTCTAAGAAGCGGGCTAATCCTTGCTTCAGGATAGATCCTTCCTACAGATAAACTTCCTATATAATATATTTGATTTTCTTTATATGTTTTTCTAGAATTTGATAGAGTCAAAACCTTAACTTCATGACCCTTATCTTCCAAGTATTTCTTCAAATTCAAAATAGAACGTACTACACCATTTACAACAGGATAGTACCAGTCACTTGTAAGTAATATTTTCATAAGCACCTCCTCATATCATAATAGGGTACTTCTATTAAATCTAAATAAATCTTACAATAATTTTTTAATTAATACAAATATACCAAATTATGGTATAATCAATTGATATAGAAACGAGGTAAAAATGGGATCTTTAATAGTTGGCGATTTAATGCTTTTATTTTTTTCAATATATGTAGGAGTATTTTTCAGGTACTTTCATTCATCATTTCCAGATATGTCCGTAGGTTTTCATATTTGGGAAGTTTGTTATTCTAAAAAAACTTGGAACTATGGTAACAAACTTGCTTCAAGTCTTGCTATAATACTTGGTTTGATATTTTTTGCCATTATCTATCCAATTCTTTTATATATAGGTTTTAAAAGATCATATCTCACCATAGTTTTAATAAGCTTTTTCATACTATATTTTATTCTTTTATTTATTTTAGTTAAGATAATAATGAGAAGAAAATTTCATTTGGAAGATAAATAAAACATAAGAGACTATTACAGAATTAATAATATATTCTGCAATAGCCTCTTTTTATTTTTTATTTAAACTTCTATAAAAAAATCACTCAAGTCTCTTTTACAAGCAAAAGGAGTAAGTTGAACAGAGATTTCCGTTCCTTTTGAAACTAGATTTGAAAAAATATCTAAATCTTTTTTATCTACTGCTACTTCTTCTGTAAGAAGTTTTTTGCCTTGACTTAGATGAATTATTCCAATATTCACCTTTTCTATTTTTATATCTTGGTTTATTATTTGATCTAAGTCTCTTGGACTTTCTACAATCAAGAAAATCTCTTCATTTTTATTTTTTTCTATATATTTTTTTACTTCATCAAGTCCTAGGTAATGGGCATTTATTTCTTTTGGTATAGTAAGGTCCATTACAGTTTGTTCAAAATCATCATTTGCCACTCTATCGTTGGCTATTATTACTGTTTTAACTTTTAAAAAATCTGTCCAATAGGAAACTACTTTTCCATGACTTAACCTTGAATCTATTCTTGCAAGTTTTATATCTTTCACGATAACACCTTCTTTTCTGATTAAGGTTAGCATACCACTAGTCCTTAGAAAAATCAAATGAATATTCTTATTTAAATATTGAAATTTCAATATTTTCTAAAGGAAGTGTTTTCTTATACTTATTTATTATCTATATATTTCGCCTTAAGCCTTAGGGCTGATTCACAAACTGCTATCCCTCCATCACCAGTTTCTCTAAGGGTTGTTGGCATAGCATCTCCAACTTCTTTCATAGCTGCAACACATTCATCAAAGCCTACAAACATCTGAACTCCAGCCATTGCCATATCTGCAGCTGCCATTGCATTAATTACACCTGAGGCATTTCTTAAGTTACAAGGAAACTCTACCATTCCACCTATCGGATCACATACCAAGCCTAAAACTATCAGTAAAGCAATTGATGCAGCGTTTTCTTGAGTTTGTACATCTGCACCTCTAAGATAACAAATTGCTGAAGCTGCCATAGCTGATGCAGAGCCACATTCTGCTTGACAACCTCCTTCAGCTCCTGCAAATGTAGCTGAGTCTGCTATTACTTGTCCTATTTCACTAGCTACAAGGATTGCTTTATTTAACTGTTCATCTGAGTATTTATATTTGTTATACATAGCCATTAGGGTTGCTGGAAGAATTCCTGCAGAACCTGCTGTTGGAGCTGCAACTATCCTACCCATAGAAGCATTGACTTCTGAAGTAGAAAAAGCCATAGCCATAGCATTTGTAGCTATATCTCCTAAAATTGTATCATTTGATAGAAAGTAATCATTCATTACTTTGGCATTTCCACCACTCATACCCGTCATAGACCTAACGTCTTTATCAAGTGCAGCAGTAGCAGATTTTTTCATAACATCAAGAGATCTTTGAAGTCTTTCAAAAACTTCTTCCTTGCTTTTTTTCGATAGATACATTTCATCATCTAAAGCAACTTCCCAGATTTCTTTATTTTCATTTTTGCATCTTTCTTTTATGGATTCCATTGTTGTTTTCATAATTTATCACCCCAAATACTTTATAAATGTGAAATCTTTACCGTTCTTTATTTGGTCATAGACATCTTTTCTCAATCCTTGATCTAGCTCAGTAACAAGCATAACTTTGTTATTATCTTTTATTGTCTTCATATTAAAGATATTGTATCCTTCATCATATAGAATGGATGAGATAAAGGCTATGATACCCTTTTGCTCCTTATATGTAGCAATAAGTGTAGGGTTTTTCCCTGAATATTCAACATCATTACCATAAATCTTATTAATCTTGATATTTCCACCACCAATTGATGATCCTTGAACATCAAAGCTAGATCCATCAGGATATGTCATAAGTATTTTTACTGTATTTGGATGTACATTTCCCAAATCCTCTGAATGGAATTCAAACTCCATACCTTGTTCTTTTGCAAGTTCAAAAGAATTTTTTAATCTTTGATCTTCTGGACCATAGCCTAAAACTCCACCGACAAGAGCTTTATCAGTACCATGTCCTTTTAAAGTTTTTGCAAAAGAACCATGTAAGTAAAAATCCACCCTATTAAAACCTTCACCGGCTATATTTCTTGCAATATTTGCAATCTTGTTAGCTCCAGCAGTGTGCGAACTAGAAGGCCCTATCATAATTGGACCTACTATATCAAAAACTGATAAATTTGGCATCATATTCTCCTTATAGAATTAATCTCTTCTGGTTTATCAATTATGGCATCTGGCTTTAATTCTAAAAGAAAATCTCTATCTCTAAAACCCCAGCTACATGCCACTGTAAATACACCAGCATTCCTACCACACTTTATATCAACTTCACTATCACCAAAATATACTATATTGCTCATCTTTTCATTAAATCTTTGGCTAATTATATATAAACCTTCAGGAGATGGTTTTCTCTCAATATTTTCACTAAAGCCCACAATCATATCAAAATAATCTTCACCCCAAATTTCCTTAAGAACCTTTTTACAGGTGTAATCAGGTTTATTTGAAAAGGCCACCAAAGTTTCTCCTCTTGATTTTATTTTCTCTAGCTCATCTTTTATTCCAGAATAAGGTTTGGTCAAATATGAAGGATTATCATCATAAATTTTATTATAACGATCTAAAACCTTTTGACAAAGATTTTCATCCTCTATATTTAAGTACTTCAAACACTTATTTACCAAAACGTAAGGTCCATTACCAACATTTCTTCTTACTTCATCTTTTGGAATTTGACCTAGTCCAAAATCGGAAAAAGCCTTATTAATATAATATAAAATAGAGTCTATTGTGTATAACAAGGTTCCATCAATATCAAAAATATACATTATTACTCCTTTGCTGATCTATCTAATTTCATTATAACAAAAACATAAAAAATTGTACATATTCTTAAGAAGATAGAAAATTTTTTTCAAAGATTTACAAAAGTTTATCCATGCATCTTCCTTCCCATAAGGTATAATATAAACAATCTATGTACTATTATTATGTCTATTATGTACAATTTTAAGGAAGGATTTTATGACAGAAATAAGAAACTTATCCATGCTTTCAGATTTTTATGAATTTACAATGGCAAATGGATATTTTAACCAAGGAATGAAAGATACTATAGCAGTTTTTGATGCTTTCTACAGAAGCAACCCAGATAACGCAGGTTTTTCAATATTTTCAGGTCTAGAAGATATAATTGACTATGTCGAAAATATCCATTTTACAGATGAAGATATAAATTTTTTAAGAGAAAACTCTAACTTTTCAGAAAACTTTTTAGAATACTTAAAAACCTTTAAATTTACTGGAGATATTTGGGCTTTTAAGGAAGGATCTGTGATGTTTCCTGGAGAACCAATACTTACAGTTAGGGCTCCAATAATTGAAGCGCAAATTATAGAAACATACCTTCTTCTTTCTATGAATTTTAATTCTCTAGTGGCAACTAAAACTAATAGGATTGTCAGAGCAGCTGAAGGAAGACTTGTTATGGAATTTGGAGCAAGACGTGCTCAAGGACCTGATGCTTCTATAAAAGGGGCAAGGGCAGCATATATAGGAGGGGCACCCCTTACTTCTAACACATTAAGTGGTAAAAAATACAATATTCCTGTTGGAGGAACTATGGCCCATTCTTGGATTCAATCTTTTGATTCAGAATACGAAGCCTTTAAAGTATTTGCAGAAAATTATCCAGAAAACTGCTCGCTTTTAGTAGATACTTATGACACATTAAGTTCTGGTATACCTAACGCCATAAAGATATTAAAAGAAATTATAGAACCAAAAGGTTTCTTATCAAGCTCATCTATAAGAATTGACTCAGGAGATTTAGCTTATCTTTCAAAAGAAGCTAGAAAAATGCTTGATCAAGCAGGTTTAAAAGAGACTAAAATTGTTGCTTCAAACTCTCTTGATGAGTATTCTATAGACTCACTTAAATCTCAAGATGCAAAAATAGATGCTTTTGGTATAGGAGAAAGACTAATAACAGCTAAGTCTGACCCTGTATTTGGTGGAGTTTATAAACTTGTTGCTATTCAAAAAAGTAAAGATAGTGAAATTATTCCAAAAATTAAGATTTCTGACAATGTAGAAAAAATAACTACACCAGGATTTAAAAATGTTTACAGAATTTATGACAAGGAAACTGGTAAGGCGGAGGCAGATTATATTACCCTAGAAGATGAAAAAATAGATGAAAGTCAACCACTAGTAATATTTGATCCACATTTTACTTGGAAAATGAAGAGGATGGAAAACTACACACTTCGCCCTATGCAAGTACCTATTTTCTTAAATGGTAAAAAAGTTTACGAATCACCATCCATAGATAAAATTAATGAATACTGTAAGAGTGAAGTAAAATCTTTATGGGATGAAGTAAAAAGATTTGATCAACCCCACAACTATTATGTAGATCTTTCTCATGAATTATGGAACTTGAAACAAGAGTTAATACTTGAAGGAAAATCTAAATGATAGCCATTATAACTGGAGCTTCATCTGGTATAGGAAATGAATTTGCAAAGCAAGTTGATAACAAAGGATACAAAGAAATTTGGATTATAGCTAGAAGGAAAGATAGATTAGTAGAACTCCAAAAATCTTTAAAAACTAAGGTTAAAATCTTAGATATAGACTTGTTAGAAGAAGAATCTTTTCTTATATTAGAAAAACTTTTAAAAAGTTTAAAGCCCAAAATTGGACTTTTGGTAAATTCTGCAGGTTTAGGCTATTCAGATTATTTTTCTTATCAGGATATTTATAAAACAGAAGAAACTTTAAGACTTAACTGTGAGGCTCTAAGTAAAATATGTTCTATTTGTATAGACTATATGGAGAAAAATTCAGCTATTATAAATATATCCTCTGTAGCTGCCTTTATTCCACAACCAAAATTTGCAACCTATGCTGCAAGTAAGTCTTATGTCTTATCATTTTCTAGAGCTTTAAATAGGGAATTAAAACCTTTAGGTATTAATGTGTGTGCCTTGTGTCCAAATCCAGTAAATACAGAATTTTTCAATAATTCAAGTACACAAGGAACAAACAAGATAAAATCTATAGGAGTTGAAAACCTAGAAAAAATGGTAGCAAAAACTTTACGTCTATGTCACAGAAAAGACCTAGTAACGACCCACCCCGTTTCAAGCATATTAAAATTCTTATCTAAAATATTACCACATTCTTTTATAATGTTTATGGAAAAATTAATAGGGATG